>JBFGLA010000069.1:0-10411 GCA_041576355.1 Burkholderiales bacterium | reverse complement strand
GCGTGCTTCCCTCGCTCGCATCGACACTCGCTTCGACACGCATCATGGCACGCACGCAGACGGCGTTCGGCAGTAACCCGCACGCGGAGAGCGATCCTCAGCTCCTCGCGCTCAAGGTTCCGCCGCATTCGGTCGAGGCGGAGCAATCGCTTCTCGGCGGTCTGCTCCTCGACAACCAGGCGTTCGACCGGATCGCCGATGTCGTGACGGCGGAAGATTTCTATCGGGACGATCACCGGCGCATCTTTCGCCACATCGCGAAACTGATCGAGGCCGCCAAGCCGGCCGATGTCGTGACCGTCTCGGAATCGATCGAGGCGAGCGAGGACAAGGACCGTACCGGCGGGCCCGCCTATCTAGGGGGCCTCGCGCAGAACACCCCCAGCGCGCTGCACGTCCGCCGCTACGCCGAGCTGGTGCACGAGCGCGCCGTGCAGCGGCGCCTGGCCCAGGTGGCGACCGAAATTGCCGAGAGCGCACTCGCCCCATCGGGCAAGGAGGTCGCGCAGCTGCTCGACGAGGCCGAGACGCGGATTCTCGAGATCGGCGAGACGGGCTCGCGCCGGGGCCCGGGGCTGGAGGAGATCAAGCCCGTGCTCGCCCGGGTGCTCGAGCGCATCGACTACCTCTACCATCGCGACAACCCGTCCGACGTAACGGGGGTCCCGACCGGGTTTCACGACCTCGACTCGAAGACGGCCGGTCTGCAAGCGGGGGAGCTGGTCATCATCGCGGGCCGGCCTTCGATGGGAAAGACCGCGTTCGCGCTCAATATCGCCGAGCACGTGGCGCTGCACACGCTGATGCCGGTCGCGGTGTTCAGCATGGAAATGGGCGGCTCGCAGCTCGCGACGCGGATGCTGGGGTCGATTGCGCGCGTCGATCAGCACAAGATGCGGACCGGGCGGCTCACGGACCAAGAGTGGGGCGATCTCTCGCACGCGATGGGCCGGCTGCACGACGCGCCGATCTTTATCGACGAGACCGCGGCGCTGAACGCGCTCGAAGTCAGGACGCGGGCGCGGCGGCTCTGGCGCCAGTTCGGCGGCAAGCTCGGCCTGGTGGTGATCGATTATCTCCAGCTGATGTCGGCGAGCAACCCCAGGGGCGGCGAGAACCGCGCCACCGAGATCTCGGAAATTTCGCGCTCGCTCAAGGCGCTCGCGAAGGAGCTGAGCGTGCCCGTGATCGCGCTATCGCAGCTATCGCGCGCGGTCGAGCAAAGAAACGACAAGCGCCCGATGATGTCGGATCTGCGCGAGTCGGGGGCGATCGAGCAGGATGCGGACGTGATCCTGTTCATTTACCGTGACGAGGTCTATTTCGCCGACAAACCGGAGGTCAAGGGGCGCGCCGAGGTCATCATCGGCAAGCAGCGCAACGGCCCGATCGGCAAGGTCGACCTGACCTTCCTCGGCCAATTCACCCGATTCGAAAATTTCGCTTCGCCGGGCTCGTTCTGAGCCGGACGGGGCGATGTCGGCGCCCCGGCTCCAGCCGAGCGAAAGGCCGCTTGCAAAATCCCGCGGCGGACGGAGAATGGGGTCCCGGTTGCGTCCTCGCGCGGGTGTCATGGCAGAGCCGGCAGTTGCCCAGAAGTCTCCGTACCCGGTGGAAATCGCGGCGGGAGAGTACTGGTGGTGCGCCTGCGGGCGCTCCAAGAGGCAGCCGTTCTGCGACGGCTCGCACAAGGGCTCCGAGTTCTCTCCCGTGAAGTTCACCGCCGCCGAAGTGCAGAAGGTCTGGCTGTGCGGCTGCAAGCACACCGGCAACAGGCCCTTTTGCGACGGCACCCACGAGAAGATATAGAACCACGATGCGTTGCAGAGCGGCACTGCGCGCCGCACTGCAACGCCTGACTTCTAGAAAAGACGCGGCGGGGTTACTTCTTGCGTGCGGTCCAGCGACCCTCGGCGCCAGTCTCGCTGCGGAATGTCCCTTCCATCTGTCCGCTCAAGACCTGGCCGCTGAAATCGCGGCGAACGCTGTTGTTGTCGACGAACGCGAAACCGATCTTGCTGCCGCGCAGCTTCGCGTCGCGCAGCCCAGCGTGAATCGGACCGAGCGCGACCGAGCCGTTGATGACCTGGAACCGCTGCTCGATGGTCAGGTCGAAGCGCTCGCTCTTGCCGCCGGCGCTCGCCTCGAGCGACCAGCTTCCCATCACGCTCGCCGGGACGATCCAGAAGTAGGCGCGCTTGCCGTCCATGTTCGAGACCTCGTCGGGCTCCCAGTCCTCCATGTTGAAGGAGTGCGACACGACGCGGGTGCCCGGGGACATCGTCAGGATCTGCGGGCGCAGCTTCAGGTTCAGCGCGGGGAGGAGGTACATCGTGATTACGGTCGCCTGGCTGAAATCGGTGGCGAAAATGTCGGCCTGGCGGAACGATGCCTTGCTCGCCACGCCCGCGGCCTGCGCCCGGTTCTGCGAGAGCTTGACCATGTCGGGGTTGTATTCCACGCCGAGCGCGCGGGCGCCGAACTTGTGCGCCGCCATGATTGCGATCTTGCCGTCTCCCGAGCCGAGATCGATGACGTAGTCCTTCGGGGTGACCTGCGCCATGGCGAGCATCCGTTCCACGACGTCGTCGGGCGTCGGAACCCAGATCACGTCCTTGCCCGGCTGGCCGATCTGCGGCTCGAAATAGTCCCGCTGGGCGAGTGCGGGAGCGGCGCCGAGAAGCGCCGCCGCGAGCACCGGGACGAAGCGATGCGAAAAGCTGAGCGTCATGATCGATTTCCGTGCAGTAGAAATGGGGTGGCGAAGCCTAGCAGAAAGAAAGGGGCAAGACCAAGACGCGGGACTGCGGAAAGCCGGTTCTATAGCACCTCGGCGGCATGGTCGGCGAGCCGGGAGCGTTCGCCGCGCGCGAGGGTCACGTGCCCCGCGTGCGCCCAGTCCTTCATGCGATCGACCACGTAAGTGAGCCCCGAGCTGCCCTCGGTGAGATACGGCGTGTCGATCTGGGCGATGTTGCCCAGGCACACCACCTTGGTTCCGGGGCCGGCGCGCGTGACGAGCGTCTTCATCTGCTTGGGCGTGAGGTTCTGCGCCTCGTCGATGATCAGCCATTTGTTGATGAACGTGCGGCCGCGCATGAAGTTGAGCGACTTGATCTTGATTCGCGAGCGCACGAGATCGCGCGCCGCGGCGCGGCCCCATTCTCCGCCGGACTCGTCGGAGGCGTTGAGGACGTCGAGATTGTCCTCGAACGCGCCCATCCACGGCTGCATCTTCTCTTCCTCGGTGCCGGGCAAGAACCCGATGTCTTCGCCGATCGGGACCGTGACGCGGGTCGTGATGATCTCGGTGTAGCGCTTCTCGTCGAGCACCTGGGCGAGTCCGGCGGCGAGTGCGAGCAGCGTCTTGCCGGTGCCCGCCTGCCCGAGCAGCGTGACGAAATCCACCGCCGGATTCATCAGCAGGTTCAACGCGAAATTCTGCTCGCGGTTGCGCGCGGTGATGCCCCAGACGGCGTGCCGCGCGTGGCTGTAGTCACGCGCGGTCTCGAGCACCGCGGTGCGGCCCGATCGTTCCTTGACGCACGCGTACAGCGGATGCTCACCCGACTCGTCCCAGACGAATTCGTTCAGGTGCAGCTGCGGGGCCAGCGGTCCGCGCACGCGGTAGTACGTGCGGCTATCCTTCTTCCATGACTCCACGTCGCGCCCGTGCGTGTCCCAGAAATCGGCCGGTAGCTTGCGCACGCCGGCGTAGAGCAGGTCCGTGTCTTCCAGGACCTTGTCGCTCGTGTAATCCTCCGCGGCGAGCCCGAGCGCCCTCGCCTTGATCCTCATGTTGATGTCCTTGGAGACGAGGATCACCTGGCGCTGCGGCTCGCGACCCTGCAAAGCGCGCACGACGGCGAGGATCTGGTTGTCGGTCTTGCCGAGCGCAAGGCTCGCGGGCAGCTCGCCGTTCATCGCCTCGGTCTGCAGATACAGGTGGCCGAGCGGGCCCAAGGCGGACGATTCTCCCCGGCGCACGACCAGCGGAATTCCCGTCTTGATGTCTGCAACCGCGCCGGAAACGATCTCGTCGAGGAAGCGGCTCGCCTGGCGCGCGTTGCGGGCGACATCGGAGAGCCCCTTCTTGTTGTGATCGAGCTCTTCCAGCGTGCCGATAGGTAGGTAGACGTCGTGCTCCTCGAACCGGAACAGGCTCGTGGGGTCGTGCATCAGCACGTTGGTGTCGAGCACGAAGAGCTTGGTGGTTCTCTTCTTTGGCGCGGCTCGGGAGCGCTTCGGCATCGGCTGCGGGACGACTGGGGAGGGGGGAAGGGGCGGGGAGGAATCTGCGCGAGCGGATGAGTTGCCTTCGGCTGCCGCGCCGGAGGCGCGGTCGCCGCCGGCCGCCGCATCATCATGGGGCTTTAGCAAAGTTCAGTACCTCCTCAGCGCTTTGGGGTCGCGAACGCTCGAGAGCTTGAATGGGGCGCGGGCGGTCGACGGCAGCGGGAAGTCCTTGACCGGTTGCCCAAGCACGCCGGGCGGCTTGTGGAGGAGAGGTTCTTAACAACCTTCTTAACAATGCAGCGCAACGCTTTCATTGAACACAAAACGCACGCTCGCCGCAAGGGCCGAAGCCCCGTTATCCTGGGGATCAACGCAGGCGTCTGAAAGTAAAGCGTTTTCGCTCATGCAGAGCGAGCGAGAAAGCGCTCGATCTCCCTCAGCGTCTCGCGCGGCGCCTCCTCGGGCAGGAAATGCCCGCACGGCAGCGCCCGCCCGCTCACGTTCGTCGCCACCTCGCGCCAGTCGGCAAGGCAGTCGAACATGGCCTCGATCACGCCGTGCTTGCCCCACAGCGCGAGCACCGGGATCTTGAGCTTTCTCCTCCGATCGGCGCGGTCGTGCACGAGGTCGATCGTCGCTGCCGCGCGGTAGTCCTCGCAGGTGGCGTGGATCGTGCGCGGATCGCGAAAGCAGCGCACGTATTCGCGCTGCGCCGCTTTGGAGAAATGCTTCAGCCCGGATTTGCCGCGCCCGATGCGGCCGAGGATGTAGTACGGCACCTGGCCGGCAAGCAGCTTCTCGGGCAGCGGCGGCGGCTGGATGAGGAAGAACCAGTGGTAGTAAGCGCGCGCGAACGCCATGTCGGTCGACTCGTACATCTTGAGCGTGGGCGCGATGTCGAGCACGGTGAGCGTGCGCACGCGCCTCGGGTGGTCGCGCGCCAGGCGGTGCGCGACGCGCGCGCCGCGGTCGTGGCCGACGACGTGGAAGCGCTCGTGGCCGAGCTTCTCCATCACTTCGACCATGTCCTGCGCCATCGCGCGCTTGGAGTAGTTTGAATGATCGGGCAGGCCCTTGGGCTTGGACGAGTCGCCGTAGCCGCGCAGGTCGGCGCAGACTACGGTGTACCGTCTTGCGAGCTGCGGCGCGAGCTTGTGCCACATCGCGTGCGTTTCCGGGTAGCCGTGCAGCAGCAGCACCGGCGGACCGTCGCCCTTCGTCACGAGGTGGATCGTCGCGCCGCGCGTGCGGATCTTTCTGCGCGCGAATCCCGGGAACAGCGTCGTCATGGAGCCTTCTCCTTTCCCTGTATCGCGAGGGTGCCCCAGCGCCCCGGTACCTCGCCGTATACCACCTGATGCTTCGGCAGACGCTGCGCGTCGAGCGTCGCCGCATACTCGCCCAACGACACGAGGACATAGCCCTGTGCGCGCCAGCCGTCAAGCAGCGACTCGAAAGCGGCGGCGAGCCGTCCGCCTTCGAGTTCGGCGTGCAGCGTATAGACGTGGTCGCGCGCGGAAGCCTCCATAGTGCGCGCGAGCAGGCGCGCGGCGACATTCTCGGCCGTTGTCGCGTCCAGTCCGATCAATTCGTCGAGCGTCGGCAGCGTCGTCGGCAGCTGCGGGCAGCCGAGCGTCTCGCCGTTCCACACGGGCAGGAAAGGTCCTTCGCCGCGCGTGTCGGAGGCGTACGCGAATCCGCCGCGCTCTTGATACCGCGCCGCGTGCGCCGTGGTCTGCCATCCGGCCGCGCCCCAGGCTCGCGCGCGCTCGCCGAACACCTCGGCATAGCGCTCGCAGGCAAGCGTCATCTCGCGCTCGGTCCAGGCCGCATCGCGCCGGGTGACGGAATCCCGCCAGCGCACGTGGTCCCAGCAGTGAATGCCGGTCTCGAATCCGGCGTCGCGCACGCTTTGCAGGAGCGGCGCGCACAGGCGGCCGATGTCGGGTCCGGGCAGGAGCGTGCCGTAGAGCAGGGTCTTCAGTCCGTAGTGCTCGATGACCGAAGTGCGCTTCACCTTGGAGACGAAGCCCGGGCGGAACACACGGCGCAGCGCGCGCCCGGTATGGTCCGGCCCCAGGCTGAAGAGGAAGGTCGCACCCGCGCCGTGGCGCTTGAGGATTCGGACCAGGCGCGGCACGCCCTCGCGGGTGCCGCGGTAGGTGTCGACGTCGACCTTGAGTGCGATGCGTTTTGCGTTCATGTGACGAGGTGGCGCGCCGCGGCGGCCTGAGTGCGTTAGGCGTCGAAGATCCGGCAAAGCGCGTCGTGCATGCCCACGACCAAATCGCCGGCAAGGATCAGGGCCAAGCTCGTCGCGCTCACGGCTTGCGCACGATGACGAGGCGCGGGTCCTCCGCGATCACCTGCGCCTCGAGGTCGTAGCGGCGCCGGATGTCATCGAAAGCGGCTGGCCGGAACGCGGCGAACGCAGCACGCTCGCCGCGCCAGCGCTCGACGAAGACCGGCACGTCGGCGACGAACTTCTCCGGCTCCCAGGCGATCGCGGCCGCCAGCTCGTCCTTGTAGCCGACCATGGTGATCGTTCTCCCGAGGTAGAACGGCAGCGTATGGTCGTAGGCGTCAACCACGTAGAAGGGTGCGTTGGAATTGAGCGCCGGGCGCGCGCGCTCGACGACATGATACGTGGAATAGGCCGGCGACAGGGTCTCGCGGCCGATCAGCGCGATCTGCCCGAACGCCAGTCCCGCCACGGCGAGCGCCACGATCGAGGCGAGCCGGCGCTGGCTCCAGGCGAGCGAGCCGGCGGCGAGCGCAAAGACGAAAAGCGCCGCCGCGGCCGAGAGCAGCCACGGCAGATAGTCGGCGAAGAGTTCGGCCGGAACCCGGCTGAGCGGCAGCTGCGACAGGTTCGGCACGGCTACGAGGAGCGCGGCGCCGATCGCGGCTGCGAGCCCCGCCTGCGCGGCGAGCAGGGCGCGCGGGGCCTGCGTAAGCTGCCAGCCGATGAGGAGCGCGAGCGCGGGAAAGATGGGCAGGATGTACGGTGCGAGCTTCGATTCCGAGGCGGAGAAGAAGGCGAACACCACGGCGCACCATACGAGCAGGAAGCGCAACGGCTGGAAGCGCGCCTCCTCCTGCGCTCGCGCCGCTCCCCAGAGCGCAGCGCCGAGCGACGCCCACCACGGCGTGATCCCGACCGCGAGCACGAGCAGGAAATACCACGCCGGCTGGTGGCGCTCGTGCACCTGGGTGAAGAAGCGCTCGAAATGCTCGTGCACGAAGAAGAAGCGCGCGAACTCGGGGTTCGCGAGCGAGACCGCGACGAACCAGGGCGCGGCGATGAGGAGAAAAACGGAGAGCCCCGCGACGACGTGCAGCCGCCGTAGCAGTCCCCAATCGCGCTGCCAGAGCACGTAGGCCGCGACGGCGGCGGTCGGGAGCACGATCCCGATCAGTCCTTTGGAGAGCACCGCGAGCGCGGCCGCGGCCCAGGCGGCGAGCATCCAGTATCGGCGCGCGGGCGGCCCGGTCGCATCGAGCTGCGCGAGGAGGAACGCGAACACGGCGAGCGACAGGAACACCGACACGCCCATGTCGAGCGTCGCAAAGTGTCCCATGACGACGTAGAGCAGGCTCCCGGCGAGCGCCGCGGCGGCGTACAGCCCGGCTTCGGGCCCGAAGATCCGCCGGCCGGCGAAGAACACGAGCAGCACGCCGGCGAACCCGGTGAGCGCGGGCCAGAGCCGCGTGGTCCACTCGCCGACGCCGAACGCCTTGTACGCGGTCGCGGTCGCCCAGTACTGAAGCGGCGGCTTCTCGAAGTACTTGTACCCGTTCAGGCGCGGCGTCAGCCAGTCACCGCTCGCGATCATCTCGCGCGGGATCTCGCCGTAGCGCGATTCGTCGGCGCGCGTGAGCTTGCGATGATCGAGCCCCGCGAACCACGCTGCGGCGAAGGCGAGCGCCGCGGCGACGAAGATCGCCCGGCTCGCCGTGCGCGCCGCGCTCAGGCGAAGAGCAGCGCGGCGGCGACCTTGCGCTCTTCGGCGACCAGGATGTTGAACGTGCGGCACGCGGCCTGCGTGTCCATGACCTCGAGCCCGGTTCGGGCGGATGCGAGCGCCCGCGTGAGGCGCGGGTGAGGAAAGCGCAGCGCCCGTCCGGTGCCGAGGAGCACGACTTCGAGCCCCATGCCGGCGAGGCCGGAGAAGTGTTCCTCGGCTATCTCATCGAACCGCGCCACGGGCCAGGGCATAACCTGATCGGCGAGCACAATCAGGCTCGTCTCGTAGCGCTTGCCGTTCACGAGAACGTAGTCGTCGCCGTAACCGGTGAATGCGTTCAGTCCGGCGGCCGATGAGAGATGCAGTTTCACTGCTAGAATTCTACCTTTTTCGCAGCGCCATTCATGCGAGAGTTCGCGCGCATCCAGCGGCTTCCCCCTTACGTCTTCAACATCACCGCCGAGTTGAAGATGGCGGCGCGCCGCGCCGGCGAGGACATCATCGATCTGTCGATGGGCAATCCCGACGGGCCGACGCCGAAGCACATCGTCGACAAGCTGGTCGAGGCGGCGCAGCGCCAGGATACGCACGGCTACTCGGTTTCGAAGGGCGTGCCGAGGTTGCGCCGCGCGATCTGCGACTGGTACCGGCGGCGCTGGAACGTCGAGTTCGACCCCGATTCGGAAGCGATCGTCACCATCGGCTCGAAGGAAGGGCTCGCACACCTGATGCTCGCGACGCTCGACCGCGGCGACACGGTGCTGGTGCCGAACCCGTCGTACCCGATCCACATCTACGGCGCGATCATCGCCGGCGCCGACATCCGCTCGGTGAGGATGACCCCGGGCGTCGATTTCTTCGCCGAGCTCGAGCGCGCGATCCGCGAGCTGATCCCGAAGCCGAAGATGCTGATCATCGGCTTTCCGTCGAATCCCACCGCGAAGTGCGTCGAGCTCGATTTCTTCGAGCGCGTGATCGCGATCGCGCGCGAGCACGACATCCTGGTCGTGCACGACCTCGCCTACGCCGACATTACGTTCGACGGCTGGCGGGCGCCCTCGATCATGCAGGTTCCCGGGGCGCGCGAGGTGGCGGTCGAGTTCTTCACCATGTCGAAGAGCTACAACATGGCGGGCTGGCGCATCGGCTTCATGGTCGGGAACAAGGACCTGGTGCACGCGCTGGCGCGAATCAAGAGCTATCACGACTACGGCAGCTTCGCGCCGATCCAGATCGCCTCGATCATCGCGCTCGAGGGGCCGCAGGACTGCGTCGAGGAGATCCGGCGCACCTACGAGAAGCGTCGCGACGTGATGGTGCGGGGCCTGCACGAGGCGGGCTGGATGGTCGAGGTCCCGAAGGCATCGATGTACGTGTGGGCGCAGATTCCCGAGTTCTACGGCGGCATGCGCTCGATCGAGTTCACCAAGAAATTGCTCCAGGAGGCGAAGATCGCGGTCGCCCCGGGAGTCGGGTTCGGCGACTACGGTGACGATCACGTGCGGATCGCGCTGATCGAGAACGAGCACCGCCTGCGTCAGGCGGCGCGCGGCGTGCGCGACATGCTCAGGAAGGACGGCGTCGGCACCGGCGCGAAGGCCGCCCCGCTTCGGGCGGCCGAGCGCGAGCCGGACGCGGGAAGCCCGGCGGCCGCCAAGACCCTTAAAGGCGCGGCATGAAGCCGATCCAGGTCGGCCTGCTGGGCATCGGCACGGTGGGCGGCGGCACCTGGGAGGTGCTCAACCGAAACGCGCACGAGATCCAGCGCCGCGCCGGGCGCAGCATCCGCATCGCGCGCGTCGCCGACAAGGACCTCGCGCGCGCGCGCCGCATTACCCAGGGCAAGGCGAAGCTGACGGCCGACGCGTTCGAGGTGACCCGCGCGCCCGAGATCGACATCGTGGTCGAGCTGATCGGCGGCTACACGGTCGCGAAGGACCTGGTGCTCGACGCGATCCGTCACGGCAAGCATGTCGTGACGGCCAACAAGGCGCTCCTTGCCACGCGCGGCAACGAGATCTTCGCCGCGGCGCAGAAGAACGACGTCATGGTCGCGTTCGAGGCCGCGGTCGCCGGCGGCGTGCCCATCATCAAGGCGCTGCGCGAGGGGCTGAGCGCGAACCGTATCGAGTGGATCGCCGGCATCATCAACGGCACGTCGAACTTCATCCTCTCGGAGATGCGCGACAAGGGCCGCGATTTCGCCG
>JBFGLA010000068.1:0-10429 GCA_041576355.1 Burkholderiales bacterium | reverse complement strand
GCGCGCACGAGGAAGACCGGCAGCGCGGTAAAGCGCTTGCCGTGCTCGCGCGCGCTCAAGTAAGTCGTCAGCGCCATCTCGCAAACGTCGAACTCGAGCCCGCGCACCATGCGACGGAAAGCGTCGATGAGCGGATCGACCTCGACGAAATCGAGCCGGAAGCCGCGCGGCTTGACCGCGCCGTCCTTTAGCGCCCGGTTGTTGCCCTGGGTGCGGGTGACGGTCTTGAGCTTCAGTTCGGCCATGAGCTTCGTTCTAACAGCATTCGCAGCCGAAGCCGTCGCAGGCGGCGAGCGCGTCCTTCAGCCACGCGGGCGGCAGATCGTCTTCGCCGATGTCTGCGACGCGCTTGAAGAGCTTGAACTCGTGCCGCCTGCCGTCCGTCGTCCAGAACACGACCACGGTTTCCCGCGGCGGGTAGCCGGGAATCGTCGTCGCGCCTTCGCGAACAATGATTAGCTCGTCTTCGGCAAGCTTGAAGCGCTCGCGCGTCCATTGCTTCAGCCGCCGCGCCGCGTCGGGCTGTCCGCGCGGTCTGCGAAGCTTTCCGCCGACGAGATCCGAACCGAGCAGGAGACTCATCGATCGGCTTACTGCCAGGGCATGAGCGAAGCGTGGATCACGTCGGGCACGCCCTGGCCGCCGACCGAGCGGATCGCGAGGTCGACATCCTTGAGGCCGAAGCGGTGCGTAGTGATCTTCTCCAGCGGGAAGCGCTTCGAGGCGAGCTGCTGGAGCGCGAGCTCGCACGCCTTGTAGCTGTGGCCACGCGCGCTCTTGATGGTGATGAACTTGACCGTCACCTTCTCGAGCGGAAAGTTCGGGAACTCCTTCATCTCGCCCTGGACGACGATCGTGCCGGCCTTGCGCTTCAACGCCTCGACGCCGAGCAGGATCGGGATCGTGCCCGCGCCCGCGGTGCAGTCGAGCGCGACGTCGACGCCGCGGCCGCCGGTGATCTCCAGGATGCGCGCGAGCGGATCCTCCTTGTTCACGTCGATCACGTGGTCGGCGCCCAACTCCTTCGCCACTTTCATGCGCGCCGCGTCCTTGGAGGTGCCGGTGACGATGATGAGCGAGGCGCCGGCCTGTTTGCAGATCACCGTCTGCGACAGGCCCTGCTGGCCCGGTCCCTGGATGAGCACGGTGGAGTCGTAGCCGACGCCGCCGTCGAAGAGCGACCATTCGACCCCGTTCGCCATGGGAGTGACCAGCCCCGCGAGCTCAGGCGTCACGCCCTTCGGCACGTGGTGCACGACCGCGTTCCAAGGCAGGTAGACGTACTGCGCGAACCCGCCCCAGAGATGCGGCGCTTTCTCGGCCGACGTGTAGCCGTAGCGGATTGCATCCGGGTTCTTGCGCCAGTCGGTGTTCTCGCAGTGGCGGTACTGGCCGAGGTGGCACCACTCGCACTTGCCGCACATCACGTAGTGCTCGACGAACACCAGGTCGCCTTCCTTGAAGCCCTTTCTCCGGGTGAACTCGCGGCCGGCCTTGGCGATAGTGCCGATATTCTCGTGCCCCATGATGACCGGGACGGCGGAGGGCGGCGTCTTGTAGAGCTTCACGTCGGTGCCGCAGATGCCGGCGACTTCCATCTTCATCAATGCGCCGTCTTGCGGGATCTCGGGCATCGGGAATTCGCGGATCTCGGTCCGGCTCGGGCCGGTTCTTACCGCCGCCAATACTTTCTCCACCTGCGTTCCCCTATGACGAACGTCGTTTCATATTTTCTCACGCCACGGCGACATCATTGTCACGGTTGCCGTCCGCTATCATCAACGGCCATGACTGACATCCGTCAAGCGGCTTCGGCGCCTCGAACCGGCGGTCCGGTTGCGGCCGATCTCGTCGCCGACCTCGCCGCCGCGAGCCGCATTCTCGCCGCGCAGGGCGTCGTCGACGGCTTCGGCCACGTCTCGATGCGCCACCCGTCCGCTCCGGATCGCTACCTGATGGCGCGCTCGATCGCCCCCGCGCGGGTGACCCCCGAGGACATCATCGAGTACGACCTCGACAGCAGTCCGTGCAACGCGAACGGCCGCTCGAGCTTTCTCGAGCGCTTCATCCATGGCGCGATCTACAAGGCGAGGGCCGATGTCATGTCGGTCGTGCACAGCCATTCGCCTTCGGTGATCCCGTTCGGCCTCGTCGGCGTGCCGATGCGGGCGATGTTCCACAACGCCGCGTTCATCGCCGCCGGCGTGCCGGTGTTCGACATCCGCGAAAAGTTCGGCACCACCGACATGCTGGTCGGCAACGGGGCGAAGGGCGAGGCGCTGGTCGCGGCGATGGGCGCGAAAGACATCGTGCTCATGCGCGCGCACGGCGCCGTCGCTTGCGGGCCGACCCTGCAGACGGCGGTGTTTCGCGCGGTCTACACCGAGGTCAATGCCCGCATCCAGCACTGGACCCTGGCCCTCGCCGACGGCGCGCCGCTCGCGGCGCTCGATCCCGAGGAAGGCCGGCTCGCCGACGCGGTCAATGAGACCGCCGGAATTCGCGCCTGGGATCTCTGGCGCAGTCAGGTCAAGTGGTAGCGGCAACGAGGGGGATCGATCATGTCAGAGGCCGAATTGAAGCAACAGCTCGTCGACTGCATCCGCATGCTGGAGCGCTCCGACATCATCGACTACAACGGCCACTGCAGCATCCGCCTCGACGACAACCGCGTCCTGATCAACATCGGCTCGTGCCAGCGCAGCCGGCTTACGGTCGAGGACCTCTGCGTCATCGACCTCGAGGCGAACCAGATCGAAGGCCAGGGCAAGGCGCCGCTCGAGCGCCATCTGCATTGCGGCATCTATCGCGTGCGGGCGGACGTGAAGGCGATCGTGCACGCGCATCCGAAGTGGTCGACGTTCTTGACCATGACCGGCAAGACCTACCAGCCGGTCTACGCGCAGGGCGCGCTCGTCTATCCGGTGCCGCTGCTCGACTCGCCGAACTCGATCAACAACCGCGCGATGGCGGATCGCCTGGCGGCGACGCTCGGCGACCGGCCGGCGGCGCTGATGAAGTCGCACGGCGCGGTGACGGTCGGCAAGGATATCGTCGAGGCCTTCGTGCTCGCGAACTACATGGAGGAAAACGCCTACCGCCAGTACATGGCGCTCGCGATCGGCACGCCGTATGCGTTCAGCGAAGAGGAAATCGCACTTTGCCGCGAGAAGCTCTGGAACGCGAGCCTGTTCCAGCGCACCTGGGACCACTTCCGCGCGAAGCTGGACTAGGTCCTAGATCGTCTTCTCGATCATCGCCCTCAGCTCCGCCGTCACCTCGGGCTCGATCCCGAACCAGGCCTTCCACGCCGGCCGCGCCTGGTGCAGCAGCATGCCCAGTCCGTTGAGGGTCGCGTTCCCGCGCTTGCGCGCCGCGGCGAGAAAAGGCGTCTCGAGCGGTATGTAGACGATGTCGGCGGCGAGCGCTCGCTTCGGCAGCTTGTCGAGCCGGAGGTCGAGCTCGGGCTGACCGACCATGCCCTGGCTCGTGGTGTTGACGACCATCGCCGCTCCTTCGAGCGCGGCGTGGCGCTCGTCCCAGGGTAGCGCACGGATCGGGCCGCCGAACTCCTCGGCGATCGCTTGCGCGCGCTCCCGGGTGCGGTTGACGAGCCGGATTTCTTTTGCGCCCTCCTGCGCGAGGCCGTAACAGACCGCGCGCGAGCCGCCGCCGGCGCCGATCACGACGATCGGCCCAGCATCCGGTTTCCAGCCGGGTTGTTCCTGGCGCACGGCGTGGATGAAGCCGTAGCAGTCGTTGTTGGTGCCAGCGAGCGATCCGTCGGGCCTGGCGACGACGCAGCTGATCGCGCCGATGCGTTTCGCGACCGTGTCGACCTCGTCGACGATCATCATCGCCTGCTCCTTGTGCGGGATCGTCAGGTTGCAGCCGGCGAAGCCCAACGGATGCAGCGCACGCAGCGCCGCGGCGAGGCCTTCGGGCCGGATCGCCAGCGGCACATAGGTTCCCGCAAGGCTGTGCTGCTTGAACCAGTAGTTGTGCAGCATCGGCGAGCGCGAGTGCATGACCGGCCAGCCCATGACGCCGGCGAGGAGGAATCGGCTGGGATGCGGATCAGGTTGCGCCATCGACCGGGAAGGCGCTCAGCCTTAGACCGAGGTCTGCGGCACGCCCTTCTTCGCGACGAACGCTTCCTTGGCGCCCTCGCTGAAGGGCTTGTCCGGGGGCAGTACGACGGCGACCGAGCGCACGCGCTGGTGCGCCGGATCGCGTCCCGGCGGGAGAACGCCCTTCTCCTGAAGCTCTTTCGCCGCCTTCGTCAGCAGACGGCGCGCCATGATGATGCCCTTGTCGGTCGACACGAGGTTCTCCCGCGTGCGGTCCTGGATAGCGCCCATGCTTTCCTGGAGCGACGCGTCCTGCATCGCGATGCCTTCGACGCCGCTGAAGGAGCGCCCCTCCTTCTGCGCGACGCGATCGAGCAGGTAATCGTTGTCCTTGTTCGCGAGCGGGCGGAAGGTCCCCGGCTCGACCTTCGCGTGCACGCCTTGACCTTCCTCCATCGCGCGCCGCTCCTCCGCAGTCAGCGCACGCACCGGGTGGTAGTCGAAGCTCCACGCCCAGCAGTTCTCGTCGTCGATGGGTATCCAGAAGTGGCCGTGCATCGGGTGGTCGGCGCGCGGCGGCACCATGGTGAAGGTGGGCATCACCCACGGCGTGATGCGCCAGTAATAGCGGCCGTTCTCGGCATTGCGGCGCGCGGCGATGTACAGGCCGCCCTCGCTTTCGATCACATCGAACACCGGCTTCGAGTCGCTCAGGTTGTACTGGTTTCCTTTGGCGCCCTTGAACAGCGGATCGGTGTTGAGGTTGAAGCTGTGCAGGAAGGACACATGGCTCGAATCGATGCCGCCCTCCATGGCCTGCAGGTAGTTGCATTGCTGCAAGCGTTTCGAAGTAAACGACTGCTCGGTCGGGACGGTTGCGAATTCCCACTCCGGCAGGGGTGGCTGCTCGCCGGCCGGGCCCATGTAAGTCCACAGCACGTCGCCGCGGCGCACCAGCGGATAGGACTTGAGCTTGATCTTCTTGCAGAATTCGCTCGCTTGCGGTTCCGATGGCACCTCGACGCACTGGCCGGTGACATCGTACTTCCAGCCGTGATACGCGCAACGCAGGCCCGCGTGCTCGTTGCGCCCGAACCAGAGCGACACGCCGCGGTGCGCGCAGAACTCGTCGATCAGGCCCAGGCGCCCCTGCGTGTCGCAGAAAGCGATCAGGCGCTCGGACAGCAGCTGCACGCGCACCGGCGCGCAGTCGGGCTCGGGCAGCTCGGCCGCAAGCAGGGCGGGGATCCAGTAGCGCCGGAACAGATCGCCCATCGGTGTGCCCGGCCCGGTACGGGTGAGAAACTCGTTTTGCTCCGCTCTCATGATCCTTGCGGCGCGACCTAGGGTCGCCTCCAACTATTCTCTTATATAGAACGCCGTTCCTTACAGCGCGCCAACGTTAGCATCGGGGGTAGACTGGTGTCAACGCAACGCCGATCAAGCGTGGATTTCTTCGAGCATCAGCAGCGCGCGCTGCGCAATACGACCTGGCTGATGCTCCTCTTTGCGCTCGCTCTGGGCGCGACGGTGGCGCTGACCGCGGGCGTGCTGGGCCTTGCCTGGGGCGTGCTGCAATGGCTGGGACTGGACCTGTTCGAGCAGGCGCCGATCACGCGCGGCATCGATCCCCAGGCGGCGCCGTTCACATCCATCGTGCTGCTGCTCGCCCGCACCTGGGAGCACCTCGTGCCCTCGGCGCTGGTCTGGGCCATAGGCGCAACTCTGGCGGCGGCGATGCTCGCTGCGGCCGTCGCGAAGCTGCGCGCGCTGGCACCGGGCGGGGTGGCGATCGCGCGCCTGCTGGACGCGCGCGAGATCGTCCGCGCGCGCGCCGACCCGCTCGAGCGCAGGTTGCGTAACGTTGTCGAAGAAATGGCGATCGCCGCAGGGCTGCCCGTGCCGCGCGTCTTCGTGCTCGACCGGCAACGCGGCATCAACGCGCTCACCGCGGGCTTCTCGCCGCGCGACGCGGTGATCATCGTCACGCGAGGCGCGCTCGCTGCGCTCAGGCGCGACGAGCTGCAGGGCGTCGTCGCGCACGAATTCAGCCATATCCTGCACGGCGATGTGCGCTTGAACACCCGGATGATCGTGCTGCTCACGGGTCTGGGATCGGTGAATGCGCTTGGCGGGAGGCTGCTCGGCGCCTCGCTCGGGGCGGGGGCGCTGCTCGGCGTGCCGCTCATCGCCCTCGGTGCGGTTGGGCAGCTCTGCGCGCACCTCATCCAGGCCGGCGTGTCGCGCCAGCGCGAGTTTCTCGCCGACGCCTCGGCGGTGCGCTTTACCCGGAATCCGGATGGCCTGGCCGCCGCGCTCGTGCGCATCGAGCGGCACCGCGGCGGCTCGGTCGTCTCCCACCCCGATGCCCGCGCGCTCGGTCACCTCTTCTTCGCTGCGAGCGTCTTCATCTGGTTCGAGCGCGTGTTCGCGACGCACCCGCCGCTGCGGGAGCGGATCGAGCGGGTCGCGCCGCGCTTGCAAGCGGAGCGTTACCTCGAGCGCAACCCCGCGCTGACCGAGGAAGAAATGCTGCAGCAGGCGATCCTCGAGCTTGCCGCGCCGGCACCGATCGAGGGCGCGCTCGCCGTGGCCGCCGGCTCCGGGCGCGCCGATGACGTTCTGGCGTCGGTCGGGGCCCCGACGGGCGAGCACGTCGAGGCCGCGCTCGCTGCAATCCGGCGTCTGCCTCAGGCCCTGAACGACGCGCTCGCGACGCCGGATGGCACGCGCGCGGCGCTGCTTGCGCTGGCGCTCAACCGCGAAGGCGCCGCCAAGGAGCAGCAGCTCGCGGTGATCGCAAGCGAGGATGAGCTGCTCGCGAAAATGGTTCGCGAACTCGCCGGATCGATCGGCGCGCCCGGGCCCGCGTTCCGGCTTCCGGTCATCGAGCTGGCGCTGCCCTCGCTCGTCGCGCTCGGCCGGCACGAGCGAGCAAGGCTGCTGGGTCTTCTGCGCCGAGTGATCGAGGCCGATGGTCGCGTCACGTTACGCGAGTTCGTGCTGATGACCCTGCTCGACGAGGCGCTTGGCGAGCGCAGGCCCGGGGAGCGGCCGGCACAGTTTCGGTCGCTCGCGCAGGTCGGCGAGGATGCCCGGCTCGTGCTTTCGCTGCTGGCGCACGCCGCGGCGCGAGGGGGCAACGCCCAGGCGCTCTTCGCCGAGGCGCTCGCCCGCGCCGGGCTTGCCGCCGGAGAAGTACTGATGCCGTTACGCGAGATCACGCTCGAGCGGGTCGAGCGCTCGCTCGAGCGCATGGCCCGGCTCGCGCCGCTTGCCAAGCCCGCGCTCGTGAAGGGCTGCATAGCCGCAGTGCACGGCGGCGGCTCGATCGGGCTCGCGGAAGCCGAGTTGTTGCGCGCAGTCGCGGCGGCGATCGACTGCCCTTTGCCGCCGGCGTTTCAGGGCGTGGTATCCGAAGCGGCGCCTCCCGCGCGCGTATAATCTGCGCCCCTTTCGAGCAAAAGGCTGGCAATGACTCTTGCGTGGATCCTCGCGGCGAGCGTCGCGGGCGGCGCGCTTTCGGCCGGGCTCGCGAGCTTCTCGTTGTTGCTGCGCGCCTCCTGGGTGCCGACGCTCGTCTCGTTCGCGATCGGGGCGCTGCTCGGCGCCGCGTTCCTGGAGGTGATTCCTCATGCGTTCGAGCGCGGCGACCCGCACGTCGCGGCGATTTCGATCCTCGCCGGCATCTTCGGCTTCTTCGTGCTCGAGAAGCTGCTGCTCTGGCGCCATTGCCATACCGAGAATTGCGAGGCGCACGACCAGCATGCCCTGACGCACGATCACGGGCGCAGCGGCGCGCTCATCGTCGTCGGCGATACGGTGCACAACTTCGTCGACGGGATCCTGATCGCCGCTGCATTCCTGGAGAGCACCCAGCTTGGCGTGATCACGGCGCTCGCGATCGTCGCGCATGAGATTCCGCAGGAGGTCGGCGACTTCATGATCCTGCTGCATTCCGGATACTCGCGCGCGCGTGCGCTCGCGATCAATCTCCTCTCGTCGGCGGCGACCATCGTGGGCGGGGTGCTCGGGTACTTCGCGCTCCAGCTCGTGTCGGAGTGGAAGCAGCCGCTGCTCGGCATCGTCGCCGCGAGCATGATCTACGTG
This sequence comes from Burkholderiales bacterium, assembly GCA_041576355.1. Lineage (GTDB taxonomy): Bacteria > Pseudomonadota > Gammaproteobacteria > Burkholderiales > SG8-39 > JAOUFA01. The sequence goes on along the minus strand of JBFGLA010000068.1, from coordinate 2,249 downwards.
GCGGTAGCCGACCTGATTCCCGGGCTGCACCGGCGCCCGGAGCTGCGCGATACGATGGTGCAGGCGAGCCTGATTGCGCTCGGCATCGCGGTCGTCGCGCTCGTGCGTCTGCTGCTCGGACACGCGGACTGAGCGGTTCGCGCCGTGGGGGTTTGACGGCCCCGGTTGTGCGGCGCAAAATTCGATGGAACTTCCGGCTCCCGCGGCCCGCGGGACCACCGGCCACGCAGTGCAAGCTCCGGTTCAACCTCACCGAGCGAGCCCAGACGATAGCGAAATGCCGCAGTCCGAATCTTTCGACGCGCTGATTGCCGCGATCGCCCAGGCAGGAAGCGAGACGACGAAGGGATGGATGGATCTGATGACGAGCGCGCAGCGCGCCGGATCACCCGCACCCTGGCTCACCGCGCGCGCCGGCGACGAGGCGCGAATCGCGGCGCTGCAGACGGCGCACGTCGAGCAGCAAATCAAGCTCTGGAGCGCGTTTGTCTCGGGTAAGCCTGCCGAGCCGCTCGTTCAGCCCGATCCCGCCGACAAACGGTTCGCCGCGCGCGAATGGCGCCAGAACGCCTATTACGACTACGTGAAGCAGTCGTACCTGCTCGCGGCGCGCCATCTCGCCGACCTCGCCGAGGCCGTCGAGGCCGAGGGGCAGGCGAAGGAGCGTCTGCGCTTCGCCGTCAGGCAGTGGATCGACGCCATGTGCCCGGCGAACTTCGCCGCGACCAATCCCGACGCCATGCGCGAGGCGATCAGCACCCGCGGCGAGAGCCTCGTGCGCGGACTCGCGAACCTGATCGGGGACGCGCAAAAGGGTCGGATCTCGCAGACCGACGAGCGCTCGTTCGAGGTCGGGCGCAACCTCGCGACCGCGCCCGGGGACGTCGTCTACGAGAACGAATTGATCCAGCTCATCCAGTACGCCCCGAGCACCGCCCAGGTCGGCAAGCGCCCGCTCGTGATGGTGCCGCCGTGCATCAACAAGTACTACATTCTCGATCTGCAGCCGGAGAATTCCTTCGTCCGCTACGCCGTCGGCGAGGGGCACACGGTATTCATGGTTTCGTGGCGCAATGTCGGCCCCGATCTGGGCCATCTCACCTGGGACGACTATCTCGAGCAGGGCGTGTACACGGCGTTTCGCGTCGCACGCGAGATCGCGGCGAGCGATCGCGTGAACGCGCTCGGTTTCTGCGTCGGCGGGACACTGCTCGGCGCGGGGCTCGCGGTGCTCGCGGCGCGGGGCGATGACCTGGTCGAGAGCGCGACCTATCTTACGACGATGCTCGATTTCTCCGAGGCCGGGCAGATCGGGCTTTTCGTCGACGAGGCGAGCGTCGCGGCGCGCGAGGCGTCTATCGGGCACGGCGGGATACTGCCGGGGTCCGATCTCGCCTTCGTGTTTTCCGCGCTGCGCGCGAACGATCTGATCTGGCCCTACGTGGTCGGCAATTACTTGAAGGGCGGCTCGCCGCCCGCGTTCGATCTCCTGTACTGGAACTCGGACAGCACGAACCTGCCTGGCCCGATGTACTGCTACTACGTGCGCAATACGTATCTCGAGAACAAGCTTTGCCGGCCCGGGGCTCTCACGAATTGCGGCGCACCGGTGGATCTCGGCAAGATCGCGTGCCCGAGCTTCATCCTCGCGACGCGCGAGGATCACATCGTGCCCTGGCGCGCGGCGCATCGATCCCTGCGGCTGCTCGGAGGCGAAAAGACGTTCATACTCGGGGCGAGCGGCCATATCGCCGGCGTCGTGAATCCGCCCGCGACGAATCGCCGCAGCTATTGGTCGGGCGGGAGCGAAGTGGGCGATCCTGACGGGTGGCTTGGCCAGGCGACGGAGCATCGCGGCAGCTGGTGGCCGTCCTGGTCGAAGTGGCTCACCGCGCACAAGGGCGGCCTGCGCAAGCCGCGCACGCGGCCGGGAAATCGAAAATACCGGCCGATCGAGCGGGCGCCCGGCCGGTACGTGAAGGAAAGGGCGCCGGCGGTTGCGCCGTTTGCTGGCAACCGGAGCAAGACGGCGTAACGGACTCTTTCTGAAAGTAGGGTGTTGCGATGCGGCATGAATACTTTGACAATTCATTAACAAAAAAACTAAGTATTGTAGACAGTTTGAAAAACATTTTATCAAAAAACAATTCAATAGAAAAAAGCATTATAAAACTCTTTATTTATGAACACTTAAATTTCACGCAGACAGTTTTTGTGGCTCAAAAAGAATTTTATATGAAACTTCAGAT
>JBFGLA010000067.1:0-10618 GCA_041576355.1 Burkholderiales bacterium | reverse complement strand
TCGATGTCGGTGGCGGAGAAGCTCGCGCTGCTCGAAGCGCTCGTCGGCGCGGGCGTGCCGGCGAAGGCGCTGATGCCCGGCACCGGGCACTGCGCGCTCACCGACTCGATCGAGCTGACACGCGCCGCGGTGAAGATAGGGTGTGGCGGCGTGCTCATGATGCCGCCCTTCTACTACAAAGGCGTCTCGGACGAGGGCCTGTATCGCAACTTCGCCGAGGTGATCGAGCGGGTGGGCAGCGACCGGCTGCGGCTCTATCTCTATCACATCCCGCCGGTGTCGCAGGTGCCGATCACGCTCGGCCTGATCGAGCGGCTGCTCGCGAAATACCCCGGCGTCGTCTCCGGCGTCAAGGACTCCTCGGGCGACTGGTCGAACACCCAGGCGATGCTCGACGCTTTCGCGAAGAGCGGCTTCGACGTCTTCGCCGGGAGCGAGGTGTTCCTGCTCGACAACATGCGTCACGGCGGCAAGGGTTGCATCACCGCCACCGGCAACGTCAATCCCGGCCCCATCGACAAGGTATTCCGCAACTGGCAGTCGGCAGAAGCGGACACTTTGCAGGCGGGGATCACCGCGACCAGAAGAATCGTGCAGAAGGTATCGATGATCCCGGCGCTGAAGGCGATCATCGCGCATTTCGGCGGCGACCCGGAATGGCGCACGGTGCGGCCGCCGCTGGTCGAGCTGGCGCGCGGGGACGAGGAGACGCTGATCAAGGAGCTGAAAGCCGCGGGATTCACCATGCCCGGGCTGGCCGGCTGATCGCCGGCGGTAACCTGTCAACGCGAGCATGATCGTCGAGCCGCAGTCGCTGCTTCTCTTTCTCGCAACGTCGATCGTGCTCACCGCGACACCGGGGCCGGATATGCTGCTCGTCGTGGCGCGCAGCCTCTCGGGCGGCCCGAAGGACGGTGTGCTTGTCGTGGCGGGTCTCATCGGCGGGCTGCTTCTCCATACCACGATCGTCGCACTCGGCCTCGCCGCGGTCTTCGCCGCCTCGGCGCTGGCGTTCAACGCGGTGAAGTGGGCCGGCGCCGCCTACCTCGTCTGGCTTGGCGTGCAGGCCTTGCGCGACCGGGGCTCGGGCGATCCGCTCGCTGCCGATCCGCGGCGCTACCGGACGCGCGAGCTGCTCGCGCAGGGCTTCCTCTCGGCAGCACTCAACCCGAAGCTCGCGCTCTTCTTTCTCGCCTTCCTGCCGCAGTTCGCCGACGGCCGGCTCGCTCCGATCCCGGTTCAGCTCGCCGTGCTCGGCGCGCTCTTCACCGCGACGGGCTGCGGGTCGTATGCCGTGCTCGCCTTCGTCGTCGGCCGCGCCCGCGTGCTCCTTGCCTCGGGCGCGCGCAAGTGGCTCGGCCGGATTTCAGGAGCGATGCTGATCCTGCTCGGCTTGCGGCTCGCGTTGAGCGAGCGTTAGCGATCGAACGCACGCGCCTCGCGCGTGCCGGCGTGAGATTTGTCACAGATCGGCGGCAACGGCGCGCGACAGCACCCCCATCGCACAAGCACGGAGCATCGCAGACGCTATACTCGCTTGCAGCAAGGGGGTTGAGCATATATGTGTTCGGTTCGTCGCCGGCGGCACTGGGCGCAGCCCAGCCGCGCGCATCTCGAGCGCAGCGGGAAATGAGCGCGACCCTACGATCGTCGCTCGGCACTGGCCGTTTCGTGCTCGCCCCGGGCGTGTTCGAGATGTTGTCGGCGCGGATCGCCGACCGCATGGGCTACGAGGCCCTGTACCTGTCCGGGCGCGGAATCTCGTCCTCGCACCTCGGGCTCCTGGATAAGGATCTGGTGACCTACCGCGACATGGTCGAGCGCGCGCGCACCATCGCGCAGGGCGTTTCGAAGCCGCTCATTGCCGATGCCGGAGCCGGGTTCGGCGGGCTCGGCAACGTACGCGAAACCGTCCGAGGCTACGAGGCAGCGGGCGTACAAGCGATTCAGCTCGACGACCGCGAACTGCCCGGAATCGGGACCGAGGCGACGCCACTGCGAGTGCTGCAGCTCGAGGAGGCGCTCAAGCGCATCGACATCGCGCTCGCAGCGCGAGCAAGTCCCGATTTCCTTCTCATTGCGCGCACCGACGCGCGCGCGCCGCACGGGCTGAGCGAAGCAATCCGGCGCGGCAAAGCCTACGCCAGGGTTGGCGCCGACATCGTGTACATCGAGGGTCCCCAGTCGGATGCGGAGTTCAGCCGAATCGGAGCCGAGCTGGCGAGCGATACCTGGCTCCTCGCCAGTATCGAGCCGGAGAATCATGCACCGGCCATCTCTGCCGACAAGCTCAAGGAATACGGATACTCGATCGCGATCTACCCCGGCGTTGCGATGGCGGCCGCTTGCGCCGCGATGGACGCGGCGCTCCACCATCTGGAGCTGTATGGCAACCCGGCCGCGGGCCCGGTTCCGAGCTACGACAGAGAACAACTCGACGCGATCTTCGGTTTCGCGGAAGCCGAGCCGCCGCAGACGAGGCGGCCTTCAGAGCTGAAATGACTCGGGCGCGCCCTATCGCACCCGGTAGATCTCGCTCTCGAACTTTCCGCGCCAAACGCTGAGCTGGGAACGCTTGGTGCCCGGGTGGGCCGTGTACGTGGCGCGATCCTGTCCTTTGGCCCAGCGCATCTTGTAGATCTCCTGCGCCGGCCTGTCGCCGCGCCGGATCGACTCCTTCCCCTCCTTGCCGGGCTTGCCGTAGAGCAACCGGAGCTGCGCGGCGACATTCTGATAGTCGGAGGTGTCGAAGCGTATGTCGAAGGCCTGGACCGAGTCGTCCTTGAGGTAAGCCGTGATGCGCGAGCGCGCGCCGGCAAACGTGATCCTCGCGTCGTCGCAGCGCCGGTCGGCGGCGTCCGACTTCCACTCGAGCGGCCTGCAGTAAGCACTCGGGTACGCCGCCTTGACCGCCGCCTCGGAGTCGCCCAGGGCGAACCCGTCCGCCTTGAAGCCGAGCGCCGCGCATGGCCATGCGAGAGCACCCAGCACCGCGAGCCGCGCCTTCATCTCGCCGTCAGCTTGGGATAACGAAAGCAGCCGACCAGGTGATCGTTCGCCATTCCCACCGCCTGCATGAACGCGTACATGATCGTGCTGCCGACGAACTTGAAGCCGCGGCGCTTCAGGTCCTTTGAGAGCGCGTCCGACACAGGGGTGGAGGCTGGGACCTCGGAAAGCTGCCGGCGCCGCGCCTGCACCGGCTTGTCCTCGACAAATCCCCAGGCGTAGCGCGCGAAGCCGCCGAACTCCTCCTGCACCTCGAGAAAGCAGCGCGCGTTGATCACCGCGGCGTCGATCTTGGCGCGGTTGCGAACGATCCCCGGATCGGCGAGCAGACGCCGCTTGCGCGCGGCGCCGTAGCGGGCGACCTTCTGCGGATCGAAGCCGTCGAACGCGCGCCGGTAGTGCTCGCGCTTCCTGAGGATCGTTTCCCAGGAAAGCCCGGCCTGTGCGCCTTCGAGAATCAGGAACTCGAACAGCTTCCGGTCGTCGCGCACCGGGACGCCCCATTCTTCGTCGTGGTAGGCGATCGCGAGCGGGCTCTGCGCCCAAGCGCAGCGCACAACCCTGCCGGAACGGCTATCCATGGGCGGCGATGCTACCTCAGAACCGGAACAGCCTGCGGCTCTCCTTCCTTCACCTCGTGGCTGGCCGGGCGCGCGCGCAGCTTCAGCTCGGCCAGTTCGGCGCGCTCGCGCGCCGCGAGCCGGAACGCCTGGTCGCGCCCGGGCAGGTACTGCTTCGGCCAATGCTGCCCCTCGTGCTGATACCAGGCGGATGCGCGCAGGGTGAAGTAGGGATCGGCGAGGTGCGGCCGCGCGAGCGCGACCAGGTCCGCACGCCCGGCGGCGATCAGGGTGTTCACCTGGTCGGCGCTCGTCACGGCGCCGACCGTCATGGTCGCGATGCCGACTTCGTTCCTCACCCAGTCGGAAAAAGGCGCTTGGTACATGCGGCCATACACCGGGTTCTGCTGCGCAACGGTCTGCCCGGTGGAGACGTCGATCAGGTCGCAGCCCGCCTCCTTCAGCATCCGCGCGAGCGCGACGAGGTCCTCGCCCGAGAGCCCGCCCGGCGCCCAGTCGCTCGCCGAGATGCGCACCGACATCGGCTTTTCTTCCGGCCAGGCGGCGCGGCAGGCGCGGAACACTTCGAGCGGATAGCGCATGCGGCGCGCGATCGGCCCGCCGTACTCGTCGCCGCGCGTATTGGTGAGCGGCGAGATGAAGCTCGCGAGCAGATACCCGTGCGCCATGTGGAGCTCCAGCATGTCGAATCCCGCCTCGTCGGCGAGCCGGGTCGCGCGCACGAACTCGTCGCGCACGCGGTCCATGTCGGCGCGCGTCATCTCGCGCGGCACTTGCGATATTCCCTCGTAGTAGGGAATCGGCGAGGCCGACACGAGCGGCCAGTTGCCCGCATCGAGCGGATAGTCCATGCGCTCCCAGCCGAGCCGGGTCGAGCCCTTGCGCCCGGAATGCCCGATCTGCATCGAGAGCTTCGCTTTCGAGCTGGCGTGGCAGAAGTCGACGATCCGTTTCCACGCGTCGCGCTGCGCTTCGTTCCACAGGCCCGTGCAGCCGGGCGAGATGCGGCCCTCGGGCGAGACGCAGGTCATCTCGATGGTGACGAGCCCCGCGCCGCCGATCGCGCGCGAGCCGTAGTGCACGAGATGCCAGTCCCCCGGCATGCCGTCCGGCGCCGAGTACTGGTCCATCGGCGAGACGACGACGCGGTTCTCGAGCCGCATCCCGCGCAGGCGAAACGGCGTGAACATGGGGACGGGCGCCCGCTCGGGGTCCACGTCGTAGCCGAGAGCGCGCTGCGCGCGGGCGAACCCGCGGCGCACGTCCTCGACGAAGCGCGGATCGCGCAACTCCAGGTTCTCCCAGGTGATCTGCTTCGAGCGCGACATCAGGCCGAAGCCGAACTGCAGCGGATCCATGCCCCAATAGCGCTTCAGGTGCTCGAACCACGCGAGCGACACGTTCGCGGCGTGCTGCGTCTTCTCCACCTCCTCGCGGCGCGCGTGGTCGTAGCGCGCGAGCGCCGCCTCGACGCCGGCCGCGTCGCGCAGTGCCTCGTACAACGCGATCGCGTCCTCCATCGCGAGCTTGGTGCCCGAGCCGATGGTGAAATGCGCGGTGGCCTTGGCGTCGCCCACCAGCACCGCGTTGCCCATGACCCAGGTCTTGTTGACGATCGCCGGGAAGTTGCGCCACACGGAACGGTTGCTGATCAGCCGGTGGCCCTGCAGCTCGGCGGCGAACACGCGCTCCAGCGTCGCGAGCATATCCGCCTCGTCCATCCGATCGAAGCCGAAGCCCGTCCAGGTGCCGCGGTCCATCTCGATCACCCAGGTGCTCTCGTTCGCGCAGTACTGGTAGCAGTGCGCGACGACGATGCCCTCGGCGGTCTCGCGGAAGAAGTAGTTGAACGCGTCCATCGGACGGGTCGATCCGAGCCAGATGAACTTGTTCGGCCGCAGATCGACGCTCGGCTGGAAATGCGCCGTGTGGCGCTCGCGGATCTTCGAGTTTATGCCGTCGGCGACGACGACGAGGTCGCTCGCGGCGAACTCGGCTAGGTCTTCGACCTCGCGCTCGAAGACGAGCCTCACACCGAGCGCGCGGCAACGCTCGTGCAGGAGACCGAGGAGCGCGACGCGCGAGCAGCCGCAGAAGCCGTTGCCCGCGATGCGCATCGCGCGGCCCTGGACGTGCACCTCGATGTCGTCCCAGTAGGCGAACGCGCGGCGGATCGCCTCGTAGGACGGCGCGTCGTAGGCCTTGAAGGTATCGAGCGTCTGGTCGGAGAACACGACGCCGAAGCCGAACGTGTCCTGCGGTCGGTTACGCTCGTAGAGCGTGACCTCCCAGTCGGGCCACGCCTTCTTCGCGAGCAGCGCGAAATACAGCCCGCCTGGCCCGCCGCCGATGATCGTGACTTTCATGAGCGCCCCCTTCGTCAGTCGGGGATGACCGCGGTCGCCTCAATCTCCAACCGCGCCTCGCGCTCGACCAGGGCGCCGACCTGGACCACCGTCATCGCGGGGTAGTGCCGGCCCATCCGCTCGCGATATGCCGCGCCGACCTCCTTCAGCGCGGCGAGGTATTCGTCGCGGTCGATTACGTACCAGGTGAGGCGAACGACGTGCTCCGGCCGCCCGCCCGCCTGGGCGAGCACTTCCAGGATGTTCGCGAGCGCCTGACCGAACTGCGCGGCGAATCCGCTTTCCTTCCATTCGCCTTGTGCGGTCCACCCCACTTGGCCGGCGATATGGACGGTGGTGCCGCCCCTCACCGCGATGCCGTTGGAGTAGCCCTTGGGCCGGGCCCAGCCCGGCGGTTGCAGGATGCGCATCGGCGTTTCCCTCCTCGCGCGAGTTACTGCTTCTTCAGCTTGTAGCGCTGCAATTTCCCCGTCTCGGTGCGCGGCAGCAGCCCCATGAATTCGACCCGGCGTGGATACTTGTACGGCGCGATCGATTGCTTCACGTGATCCTGAAGCTCGGCGATCATCTGCTCGGTCGCCGTGTACTCGGGCCGCAGGACAACGTAGGCTTTGACGATCATGCCGCGATCCTCGTCCGGCCAGCCGACCACCGCGCACTCCGCGACCGCGGGATGCTCCATCAGCGCGCCCTCGACCTCGGGCGCCGCGATGTTGTAGCCGGCCGAGATGATCATATCGTCTGCGCGGGCGTGGTAGGAGAAGTAGCCGTCGGCGTCCATCGAGTACGCGTCTCCCGTCACGTTCCAGCCGCGCATCTCGCCTTCGGTGACGACGTAGTTCCTCTGCCGCTCGTCGGCGAGATAGCGGCAGCCGGTGGGGCCCATGACCGCGAGCCGGCCGACTTTCCCGGGCGGACACGGACGGTTCGCCTCGTCGAGCACCGTCGCCCGATATCCCGGCAGCGCGTAGCCGGTCGCCCCGCGGCGCACGCGCTCCACGGTGTGCGAAATGAATATGTAGCTCATCTCGCTCGAGCCGATGCCGTCGATGATCTCGATCCCGGTCGCTTGCTTGAACGCCTGGCGCGTCGAGTCGGGCAGCGCCTCGCCCGCCGAAACGCATGTCTTCAGGCTCGCGAGGTCGTAACCTTGCGCGATCGGCGCGAGCTGCCGATACATCGTCGGCGCGGTGAAGAGAATCGTCGCCCGGTACCTCGCGATCGTCTCGAGCAGCGTGTACGGCGTGTACTTCTCGACGAGCAGGGTGCACGCACCGAAGCGCAGCGGAAAGAGGAGCAGCGCGCCCAGCCCGTAGGTGAAGGCAATCGGCGGCGTGCCGCAGAAGATGTCGGTGGCGGAAGGCTTGACGCACGAGCGCGGAAAGCACTCGGTGACCGCGATCAGGTCGCGGTGGAAGTGGATCGTGCCCTTGGGCTTGCCGGTCGTGCCCGAGGTGAAGGCGATCATCGCCGGGTCGTCCGCCGCGGTGTCGACGGCGGCGAAATGCTCGGAGTGCCGCGCGGCAAGCGCGTCGATCGAGTCGGGCGCGTCGTCGTGCCAGGACCGCAGCACCTTGAGCATCGGAAAGTCCGAGCGGGCGGCGGTGATCGCCTCCTCCAGGCGCTTGTCGCATAGCGCGTGGCTGATCCGCGCCTTGGCGACGACTTCGGCCAGCTCGCGCGTGCGCAGCAGCGGCATCGTCGGCACCACGATCCCGCCCGCGCGGATCACGGCGAGAAACGCGGCGACATGCATCGGGTTGTTCCCACTGCGCATGAGAACGCGGTTCCCGGGCACGAGGCCGAGGTCCTGTACCAGGGCGTTGGCGATGCGATTGACCTGCGCGGCGAGCTGCGTGTAGGTGCACGCGCCGTCGGGAGCGCGGATTGCGATGCGCTCGCCCCAGCCGCGCTCGAGCGCGCGGTCGAGCAGCTCCGCCGCGCAGTTCATGCGCTCGGGAAACTGGAGCTCGGGCAGCTCGAAGACGAATTGCGGCCACCGCTCGCGCGGCGGCAGGTTGTCGCGCACGAAGGTATCGACGTGCGCGGTGCGGCTCATGCCGCGCCGCTCTTCGTCAGCTCGCGCGCAATGATCAGCTTCTGCACCTCAGTCGCGCCCTCGTAGATGCGCAGCGCCCTCACCTCGCGGTAGAGCCGTTCGACCGCGTGACCGCGCGTCACCCCGAGTCCGCCGTGTAGCTGCACCGCTGAATCGACCACCTGCTGCGCGGCTTCGGTCGCGTGCATCTTAGCCATCGCCGCCTCGCGCGTCACGCGGCGCTTCTGCACGTCGCGCGTCCAGGCCGAGCGGTAGGTGAGGAGCGCCGCCGCCTCGATCCCGGTCGCCATGTCGGCGAGCTTCGCCTGGGTGAGCTGAAAGTCGGCCAGCGTCTGGCCGAACATCCGGCGCGATTTCGTGCGCGCGAGCGCCTCGGCGAGCGCGCGGCGCGCGAAGCCGACCGCTGCCGCCGCGACCGTGGTGCGAAAGACATCCAGGTTGCGCATCGCGATCTTGAATCCCTCGCCCGGCTCGCCGACGAGGTTCGCAGCCGGCACTCTGCAGCCGGAAAAGCGCAGCGTCGCCATCGGGTGCGGCGCGGTGATCTCGATCCGCTCGGAGCAGTCGAACCCAGGGGTCCCGGCATCGACCACGAGCGCGGAGAGGCCCTTCGTTCCCGCCCCCGGCTCGGTGCGCGCGAAGACGACGTAGAAATCGGCGATGCCGCCGTTCGAGATCCAGGTCTTCACGCCGTCGATCACCCAGTCGCCGCCCTCGCGCCGCGCGGTCGTCGCGGTCGCCGCCACGTCAGAGCCGGCCTCGGGCTCGGAGAGCGCGAACGCCGCGACCGCCTCGCCCTTCGCGACCCGCGGCAGGTAACGCTTCTTCAGCGCCTCGCTCCCGGCGAGCGCGATCGGGCCGCTCCCCAGTCCCTGCATCACGAAGGCGAAATCGGCGAGGCCCGCATGGTAGGCGAGCACTTCACGCACGAGCGCAATCGAGCGCACGTCGAAGTCGGCGCCGCCCGGCGCGCAGTGGGCGAGAAAGCCCGCGGCGCCCAGCTCCTTCACCAGCCGCTTGCAGAGCACGTCCGCGCCGGGTCCTTCCTCGTGCGCGTCGGCGAGCCGTTGCCCCGCCCACGCCTCGGCCTCGCGCGCGAGCGCCGCATGGCGCGGCTCGAAGAATGGCCATTCGGTGTGTGCAAAGCGGTCCATGGGGAATCGAGCTTTCTAAGCAAGAGCGGAAAGGGGAAGAACAGCGTCGGGTCGCGGGCGCGCAAGCGATGATAGCCCGATCCGATCTGCGATCCGCCGGCCGCGCTGCGGCCGCGCGTGCGCTAAGATGCCCGCCTTCCAGAAACGGAAACGAAAATCATGTCCCTCCCCAGCAAGATGCGAGCGGTCGAAATCTCCAAGCCCGGCGGCCCCGAGGTGCTGCGCGCGGCCGAGCGGCCGCTGCCGACGCCGAAGCCGAACGAGATCCTGGTCAAAGTCGCCGCCGCGGGAGTCAATCGCCCCGACGTGCTCCAGCGCATGGGCACCTATCCCGTGCCGCCCGACGCCTCCGACCTTCCCGGGCTGGAGATCGCCGGCGAAGTCGTGGCGCGCGGCGCATCGGTTCAGATGTGGAAGCCCGGCGACAAGGTCTGCGCGCTCGTGCACGGCGGTGGCTACGCCGAATATTGTGTCGCGCCCGAAGTCCAGGCGCTGCCCCTGCCCAAAGGGCTCTCCGCGCTCGAAGCCGCCTCGCTCCCCGAGACTTTCTTCACCGTCTGGGCGAACGTCTACGACCGCGCCGGATTGAAGCCGGGGGAATCGCTCCTCGTTCAGGGCGGGAGCTCGGGAATCGGCGTCACCGCGATCCAGATGGCGGCGGCGACCGGCAACCGCGTTTTCGCCACCGCCGGCAGCGACGAGAAGTGCGCCGCCTGCGTCAAGCTCGGCGCCGAGAAAGCGTTCAACTACAAGACGCAGGACTTTCTCGCCGAGGTGAAGACCGCGACCGACGGCAAGGGAGTCAACGTCATCCTCGACATGGTCGGCGGCGACTACGTGCCGAAAGAGCTGAAATGCCTCGCCGACGACGGGCGTCTCGTCTTCATCGCGTTCCTGCGCGGTTCCAAGACCGAGCTCGACATCAACGAAGTCATGCGCCGGCGGCTCACGATCTCGGGCTCGACCCTGCGCCCGCGCCCGGTCGAGTTCAAGGGCCTGATCGCAGCGAGCCTGCGCGAGCGGATCTGGCCGCTCGTCGAATCCGGCAAGATCAAGCCGGTGATTTACAAGACCTTCCCGCTCGCCGAGGCGGCCGAGGCGCACCGCTTGATGGAGTCGAGCCAGCACATCGGCAAGATCGTGCTCGCTGTCTGAGTCGGCCCGCAGGAGGCGGGAAAGGCTCATGTCGGACACGATCGCCCCGCACGTCCTCGCCCTGCGCGACTTCCGCCTCTTTCTCGGCGGGCGTTTCTTCTCCACCCTGGCGATGCAGATGCAGTCGGTGGCGATCGGCTGGTATCTGTACGACCTGACCGGCGACCCGCTCGTCCTCGGCTACGCCGGACTGGCGGTGTTCGTGCCGATCGCGCTCTTCACGCTTCCCGGCGGGGACGTCTCCGACCGCGTCGATCGGCGCCGCATCCTGAGCGCGGCGCATCTCGTCCAGGC
>JBFGLA010000066.1:0-10765 GCA_041576355.1 Burkholderiales bacterium | reverse complement strand
TGGAGGACGCTCACTTCGTGGCGGCTGCGGCCGCATTCCTCCTGATGAGCATGAGCTATGCGCTGCTCATGAGCTACAAGAACGGCACGATGAAGTGGACGCGGACGTTCACCCCGATCATCCCGATTCTCTACGTCGGAGCGCTGTATGCGGTGTACACGCTCTCGCAGCGCTAGATGGCTGCGCGCTGCGGCGCAGCAGGCTGTGTGACCCCGGTTGCGCGAATTCTTGACCGCAATCAAGGCTCGAAGCGAGCGGTCATATCGAGAATGCGTCAGGTAGAGTCGAATGCGTCGAACAAGCGTCCCTCGATTGGGGCAAGCGCCGCCCGTATACAGAACTGGACAGATCAGGTGCGACAAACCCGAAAAGATCGTTTATTCCCAGGAGGGTTAGGGCCTTGACCATTGTCAAGGCCCTCTTTTTAGAGTAACAATCACGCTCCTGTGAGCGGCGCCGCGCCACCACCCATGGTGACGCGCTGCGGCGATGGGGTTCATAGCCAATGGAGGAGTCATGAAAACGAAGCTCAAGCGGAGTGTTCGCGTAGCGGTGGGGGTGATGGCGCTGGCCATGGCGCCGCTGGCGCATGCGTGGGAACCCACGAAGACGGTGGAGCTCATCGTGCCGGCCGGGACCGGCGGCGGCGCGGACCAGATGTCGCGCGCCATCCAGGGAATCATCGCGAAGAACGGCCTGATGAAGCAGTCGCTCGTCGTGATCAACCGCTCCGGCGGCGCCGGCGCCGAGGGATTTCTCGACGTCAAAGGCTCGCAAGGCGACCCGCACAAGATCATCATCACGCTCTCGAACCTCTTTACGACGCCGCTCGCGACCGGAGTGCCGTTCAACTGGCGCGACCTCACGCCCGTGCAGATGATGGCGCTCGACCAGTTCGTGCTGTGGGTGAACGCGTCGAAGCCTTACAAGACCGCGAAGGAGTACATCGAAGCGGCCAAGCAGTCGCCGGGGAAGATGAAGATGGGCGGGACGGGGTCCAAGCAGGAGGACCAGATCATCACCGCCGCGATCGAGCAGCTCACTGGCGCGAAGTTCATCTACATCCCCTTCAAGGGCGGCGGGGACGTGGCGGTTCAGTTGGTGGGCAACCACGTCGATTCGACCGTCAACAACCCGATCGAAGCGGTCGCTCACTGGAGGGCGGGAAAGCTGCGTCCGCTGTGCGTGTTCGATCCGAAGCGCATGCCCTACCGGGAGAAGGTGACCGATAAGATGTCCTGGGCCGACATCCCGACCTGCAAGGAGTCCGGACTTGACGTCGATTATCTGATGCTGCGCGGCATCTTCATGCCGGGTGGGGTGACGCAGGACCAGGTCAATTACTACGTCGGCGTGCTCACGAAGGTGCGTGAAACCCCGGAATGGCAGGACCTGATGGAGAAGGGCGCTTTCAACCAGACCGCGATAAAAGGGAAGGAATACGCGGATTGGGTTGCGCGCGAGGAGGCGCGCCACATCGCCCTCATGAAGGCCGCCGGATTCCTGTCCGGCCAGAAGTAAGAAACGCTGCATCGAGGGGAGCCGCGGCGTCGCGCGCTCCCCTTTGTTTGACTCTCAATTCGTCGAGGAGATCGGCATGTCCGAAGAAACGGGCGGGCGCGCCGCGTTTCGCCACAAGAGCGCTGAGCTTGCCGTGGCGGCGGTGTTGTTTGCGCTGGGCGCGATCGTCATATTCGACAGCGTGCGCCTCGGCGCGCGCTGGGCTGACGACGGTCCGCAGGCGGGATATTTTCCCTTCTATCTCGGATTGATCATCTGCGTCTCTTCGTTGATCAACTTCGTGAGTGCGTTGAAGCTCACGGGGCCCTTTAACAAGGTCTTCGTCGAAATCGCGCAGCTCAAGCTGGTGCTCGCCGTGCTCATTCCGGCTGCGATTTTCGCCTCGATCGTCGGCTGGCTCGGCATCTACGTCTCGGCGATCCTGTACATCGGCTTTTTCATGCGCTGGCTTGGGAAGTACCCGTGGTGGAAGCTCGCCGCGGTCGGCTTCGGCGTGAGCACGAGCTTCTACCTGATCTTCGAGATCTGGTTCAAGGTGCCGCTGCCCAAGGGTCCGATCGAGGCCGTCCTCGGACTCGACTGACCGGACCGGATTGAAATGGAAGAAATCGAATTACTCGCGCACGGCTTTGCCGTCGCGCTGACGTTGAAGAACGTGCTGTTGATGTTCACCGGGGTCATCCTCGGGGTCATCATCGGGGTACTGCCCGGTCTCGGCGGCGCCAACGGGGTCGCGATCCTGTTGCCGCTCACTTTCGCGATGGCGCAGACCCCCGGCGGGACGACCTCCGCGATCATCCTGCTCTCGTGCATCTACTGGGGCGCGCTCTTCGGCGGCGCCATTACCTCGATCCTGTTCAATATCCCGGGAGAACCGTGGTCGGTCGCCACCACCTTCGACGGCTACCCGCTCGCGCAGCAAGGCCGCGCGGGCAATGCACTGACCGCGGCGTTTACCTCGTCGTTCATCGGCGCGCTGATCGCGGTCGTCGTGATCACGTTCCTGTCACCCCTGGTCGCGAGCTTTGCGCTCGAATTCGGCCCGCCGGAGTTCTTCTCGGTCTACCTCCTCACGTTCTGCGCCTTCGTCGGCATGAGCAAGGAGCCGCCTTTCAAGACGCTCGCGGCGATGATGCTCGGGTTCGCCCTGGCCGCCGTCGGCACCGACCCGGTGACCGGGACGCTGCGTCTCACCTTCGGCTCGATCCGCCTGCTCACCGGATTCGACTTCCTGGTGGCGGTTATCGGCCTGTTCGGCATCGGCGAGATCCTGCTCACGCTCGAGGAGGGCCTCGCGTTCAAGGGCGCGTCGGCGAAGATCAACCTCCGCGTGGTGATAGAGACCTGGAAGGAACTGCCGCGCTACTGGATCACGTCGCTGCGCTCCTCGGCGGTGGGTTGCTTCATGGGCATCGTGCCCGGCGGCGCGACGCCCGCCTCGTTCATGAGCTACGGCGTCGCGCGCCGGTTCTCGCCCAACGGGGACAAGTTCGGAAGCGGACAGGTCGAGGGGGTCGTGGCGCCGGAGACGGCCGCGCATGCGGCCGGCACGTCCGCTTTGCTCCCCATGCTCACGCTCGGGGTTCCCGGCTCGCCGACCGCAGCGGTGCTGCTCGGAGGGCTGCTCATCTGGGGACTGCAGCCCGGGCCGCTGCTCTTTGTCGAGCAGAAGGATTTCGTGTGGGGTCTGATCGCGTCGATGTACCTGGGCAACATCGCCGGCTTGATCGTTGTGCTGACCTGCGTGCCGCTGTTTGCCGCGATTCTCAGAATCCCGTTCTCGATCATTGCGCCGGTCATCATCGTGATCTGCGCGATCGGCGCCTACACCGTCCACAACTCGGTTTTCGACGTGTGGATGATGATCGTGTTCGGCGTCGCCGGGTACCTGTTCAAGAAGCTCCAGTATCCCCTCGCGCCGCTCGTGCTCGCCATCGTGCTCGGCGATCGGGCCGAGGCCTCGTTCCGGCAGGCGATGCTGTTTTCCCAGGGCGACATGTCGATATTCTTCTCGAATGCGCTTGTCGGCTCGCTGACCGGTCTCGCGCTCTTTCTTCTGTTCTGGCCTTTGATCGCGCTCGCGCTAGCGCGGCTGCGCAAGGCCTAGCACAGCGTCAGCGATGCCGCGCGCCCTCGCTCAAGCCTCGATCCTCTGCTTGAGCCGCGAAAGCGTTTCCGGGGTGAGGTTGAGGTAGGCCGCGAGCTCTTTTTTCGGTATGCGCCCCGCGAGCTCGGGGTGCTTGCGCTGAAAGCGCGACAACCGGCCGGGCGCATCGAGCAGATGCAGCGTGATCGTATGGGCCATCACCTCGGACATGAGCTTCATCACCTCGTATTCGAAGCGAAGCTTGACGTCGACATGGCTTTCGAGAAAGTCGACCCACTGCGGCATCGCGAGCTTGGCCGTACGCACCTTGGTCACTGCGACGATGCTGTATGGAGTCGGCGTCTTGAGACACCATGCGGCATAGGACGTATCCATGTCCGACTCCGCCGCGAATCGAAGGATCATTTCGCGGCCCTCGGCGTTCGACACGACTCGCTTGAGCATCCCGTCGAGGATGAAGAACTGCTCCATCTCCGAGTCCCCCTGGCGCACGAGCAGGTCGCCCTTGCGGTAGTCGGCGATGGCGAGCAGCGGCTCGAAATGCTCCCACTGCGCCGGGGTCATGTCCCGGAGAATGAGGTTTTGGCGCAGCTGCAACCTGACCGTGTTGCGCTGCGGATGGGTGATCAGCAAAGCCATCCGAGGGGTGCTGCGGGGAGGGAGGATTCTAGTCCATAAACTGCGCAGCGTCGGCGCGCGGCCGATTTGCGCGCGGGGTTCGCGCGGCGCCGGAAGGATGAATCCTTGACCGCAGTCAAGGCTCGCGGGGCGTCCCCATCCCTACCATAACGCCCTCTTTGTCCAAGTGTTTTTCGCCACCATAAGGAGGCTCTCATGGGTGGAACCGTCACCGAACCCCAAGT
The DNA here is from genome assembly GCA_041576355.1 of Burkholderiales bacterium. Classification (GTDB taxonomy): domain Bacteria; phylum Pseudomonadota; class Gammaproteobacteria; order Burkholderiales; family SG8-39; genus JAOUFA01. The sequence continues at coordinate 6,274 of JBFGLA010000066.1, read as the reverse complement.
CGGCGCAGACGTCAAATTGGCTGCGAGCGGCGAGACCGTCGCCAAGTCACAAGAGCTGACCGACGGCTTTCAGCTGGTCATCGATGCGCTCAAGCTGAACGGCATCGACACGATCTACGGCCTGCCCGGGATTCCCATCACCGACCTCACCCGCCGGGCGCAGGCCGCGGGCATGCGCGTGCTTTCGTTCCGCCACGAGCAGAACGCCGGCTACGCCGCTTCCATCGCCGGCTTCCTGACGCAGAAGCCCGGCATCTGTCTCACGGTGTCCGCGCCCGGCTTTCTGAACGGCCTCAACGCGCTCGCCCATGCCACCACCAACTGCTTCCCGATGATCCTCGTGAGCGGCTCGAGCGAGCGCGAGATCGTCGACCTGCAGCAGGGCGATTACGAGGAGATGGACCAGCTCGCCATTGCGAAGCCGCTCGCGAAGGCCGCTTTCCGCGTGCTGCACGCAGAGGACATCGGCGTCGGCGTGGCGCGCGCCATCCGCGCCGCCGTCTCCGGACGCCCGGGCGGCGTCTACCTGGACCTTCCGGCGAAGCTCTTCGCGCAGGCCATTGACGCCGCGGCCGGGAAGAATTCGCTGATCAAGGTCGTCGATCCCGCGCCGAAGCAGATTCCCGCGCCCGATGCGGTCCAGCGCGCGCTGGCGCTGCTCAAGAGCGCAAAAAAGCCGCTCATCGTCCTCGGCAAGGGCGCGGCCTACGCCCAGGTCGACGCCGAGCTTCGCGCGCTGGTCGAGAAGACCGGCATCCCGTATTTGCCCATGTCCATGGCCAAGGGCCTGCTGCCCGATACGCACGAGCAGTGTGCGTCGGCCGCGCGCTCCTTCGTGCTGCCGGGCGCCGACGTGGTGATGCTGATCGGCGCGCGCCTCAACTGGTTGCTCTCGCACGGCAAGGGCAAGACCTGGGGCGGCAAGTCGCACAAGGACTGGGGCGGGCAGAAGTTCATCCAGGTCGACATCTCGCCCACAGAGGCCGACAGCAACGTGCGCATCGACGCGCCGGTGGTTGGCGACATTCGCTCTTGCGTGCAGGCGCTGCTCGCCGCCATGGACAAAGATGCGGGCGCCGGCTGGGCGAAGCCGCCCGCCGACTGGCTGAACGCGGTCCAGGAGAAGAAGTCCGCCAACGTCGCGAAGATGGCGGAAACGCTGGCGAAGAATCCGTCACCGATGAACTTCCACAGCGCGCTCGCCGTGGTGCGCGACATCGTAAAATCGAACCCGGATGCGATGTTCGTCAACGAGGGCGCCAACGCGCTCGACTTCACGCGCAGCATCGTCGACATGTACAAGCCGAGAAAGCGCATCGACGTCGGGACCTGGGGTGTGATGGGCATCGGCATGGGCTACTGCGTCGCCGCCGCCGTCGTCACCAAGCAGCCGGTGATCGCGATCGAGGGCGACAGCGCCTTCGGCTTTTCCGGCATGGAAATCGAGACGCTGTGCCGCTACAACCTGCCGGTCTGCGTGGTCATTCTCAACAATAACGGCGTGTACAAGGGCACCGACGTGAACCCGACCGGCGGGCCGGATGTGGCGCCCACGGTGTTCGTGAAGGGCGCGCGCTACGACAAGCTGATCGAAGCCTTCGGCGGCGTGGGCGTGCACGCGACGACGCCGGCGGAGCTGCGCAAGGGCATGGAGGAGGCTCTCCGTTCGCGCAAGCCCACGCTCATCAACGCGGTAATCGACGAGACCGCCGGCACCGAGAGCGGCCGCATCACCAGCCTCAACCCGAGCGCGAAGAAGAAGTAGGCATCCGGAGACCAGAATGGAAGCACTCAAGGGAGTCCGTATCCTCGACATGTCGCACGTCCAGGCGGGGCCGACCTGCTCGCAGCTGCTCGCCTGGCTGGGCGCCGACGTCATCAAGTTCGAGAACCCGGCCGGCGATGCGACGCGCGGGCAACTGCGCGACGTCCCCAACGCCGACAGCCTGTACTTCACGATGCTCAACTGCAACAAGCGCTCGATCACGGTGAACATGAAGAGCGCCGAAGGCAAGCAGGTGTTCGTCGACCTGCTGAAGAAGTGCCACATCCTCATGGAAAACTTCGGCCCGGGGGTGCTCGACCGCTTCGGCTTTACATGGGAGAAGATCCACGAGATCAACCCGAAGATCGTGATGGGGTCGATCAAGGGCTTCGGCTCCAGCGGCCCGTACTCGGATTTCAAGGCCTACGAGAACGTCGCCCAGGCGATGGGCGGGGCGATGAGCACCACCGGGGTGCCCGACGGTCCGCCGTTCGTGACCGGCGCGCAGATCGGCGACTCGGGCACGGGGTTGCACCTCGCCGTCGGGCTGCTCGCTGCGCTCCGTCAGGCCGAGAAGACCGGCCAGGGCCAGTACGTCGAAGTGGCGATGATGGACGGCGTGATGAATCTTTGCCGCGTCAAGTTCCGCGACCACCAGCGCCTGTGGCGCCAGTCGCTCGCGGAGTATTCGGTGAAAACAGAGCAGGGCATGGGCGAGGTGCCGCGCGCGGGCAATGACTCCGGCGGCGGCCAGCTCGGCAACGCCATCCATTGCAAGCCGCACGGGCCGAACGACTGGCTCTACGTCGTGGTGCAGGAGGCGGTGTGGGAGGACCTGGCCAACCGCATCGGCCCGGATCTCGGCTTGCCGGGTCTCGCCGCCGATGCGCGCTTCGCGAAGATCGGCGACCGCCGCAAGAACCAGAACGAGATGTGGACGCTGATCACGAAGTTCGCGAAGAAGTACACCAAGCGCGAATTCATGGCGATCCTCAACCCGCTCGACGTGCCCTGCGGCCCGATCATGAGCACCGAGGACCTTGCCAACGACGAGCATGTGCGCGGGCGCGACATGTGGGTCGAGCTCGATCACCCGCAGCGCGGCAAGTGGTGGAACGTCGGCATGCCGATCAAGCTCTCGGCCTCGCCCGCGGTGATCAAGCGCTCGCCCACGCTCGGGGAGCACACCGACGAGATCCTGAAGGAAGTGCTCGGTTACGACGAAACGAAAGTCGCGAGTCTGAAGAACGCCGGCGCGTTCAGCGCGCCGGCCAAGGCCAAGGCGGCGTGATATGAAGATCGCAATTATCGGACAGCAGGATTTCGGCAAAGCCGTGCTCGAGGCCTTCCTCGCGCGCGGCGATCAGGTGGCGGGGGTCTTTTGCGCTCCTGAGAAGCCCGGCGCCAGGCCGGACACACTGCGGACCGCCTCTGAGGAAAAAGGCGTCAAGGTCTTCCAGTTTCCATCGTTGAAGAGCGAGGAGGCGAAGGCCGCGATGAAGGCATTGAACGCCGAGATCGGCATCATGGCGTACGTGCTCCAGTTCGCGCCCCAGGACTTCGTGAAGATTCCGAAGCACGGCACGATCCAGTACCACCCGTCGCTGCTGCCGAAGTACCGCGGCCCGTCGTCGATCAACTGGCCGATTGCGCGTGGCGATACCCGGACCGGCCTCACCATCTTCCGACCGACCGATGGCCTGGACGAGGGGCCTGTCATCCTGCAAAAGGAGACGCACATCGGCCCGGACGACACGCTCGGCACGGTGTATTTCGATCGCCTGTTTCCGATGGGAGTCGCGGCGATGCTGGAAGCGGCCGACCGGGTCGTTGCGGGAAAGCATCGCGAAGTGGTCCAGGACGAGTCGCAGGCGACCTACGAAGGCTGGTTCCGCAAGGCGGAAGCGAAGATCCACTGGGCGAATCACGTGGACTTCGTCTACAACCTCATCCGCAGCTGCAATCCGGCGCCCGGCGCCTGGACGACGCTGGAGGGAAAGGAGCTCCAGATCTTCGATGCCCGCAAACACCCGGTACGCACCTTCGGCGCGGTGAAGGGCAAGATCGGCGAGGTGGTTGAGGTCTCGGACAAGAGCTTTCAAGTGTCCGGGCAAGGGGGGCGCATCGAGGTGCTGCGCGCCAAGCTCGGCGATGGCAAAAAGCTCGCGGCCGGCGACTTGCTCGCTTCCGGCGCAATCAAGCCAGGCATGTTGTTAGGGGGATGAGGCCACCGGGCGGCAGGGTTTCCGCCTGGTGATGTTTCCGTCGCGCCCGAGTCTTCTTCGCTCTTTCGCGGCATTTTTCCGTCTTCGCTCGCGGCGTCCTCATAGCGCTGCCGCGTCGATGGCGCTCGCCATTGCAGGGCGAAATTGGCAATTTGACGGAGCTTATAGTTAACTGTAAGAATTTGCATTAGGTTTCTGTTTTGTGGAGGTTGTTTCCAGGTCAGTGATACCCTCGGGGATGCGGGCAGTGAACCTCAGGTGCAGGGGGTGCTCGTCGGGTGTATTGAGGCTGTTTCCGTGAGGCGTGTTTTCCTGCTTGAAAACACGGGGAAAATCGCCTTTTCCGCGCGACGCGAGCGTAGAATTTTTTTGCGCGTCCGCGTGCCTGGCAACCAGAAGAACGGGAGAGCCTCAACGTGAAATCGGGTTTCTGGAAGACCGACTGGTTTTTCGGCCTGGTCGTCGCAGTGGTGGTGCTCGTCGCGGGCGGCAGCGACATTCTTCGCAGCCTGGAACGCAAGGCCTATGACTTGGGGGTCAAGGCGAGTTCACGCTCGCCCTCGGATAAGGTCGCCGTCATCGCGATCGATAAGCAGGCAATCGACAACATCGGGCGCTGGCCCTGGTCTCGCGAGGTCCATGCCCGTATGGTCGACCTCCTCAGCGCGGCCAAGGCGAAAGTGATCGGGTACACCGTCTTTTTCGCCGAACCGCAGCTTGATCCGGGATACCAGTACATCGTCAAGCTTCTCGATATCGCTGAGAGAAGCCCGGATGCAGGCGCGGGAGCGAGCGCCGGCGCGTCCGGGCAACTGGTCGCGCTGCTCAAGTAGGCCGAGGAAGCGCTGAACACCGACCGCAAGCTCGCCGCCAGCCTGCAGCGTGCGGGAAACGTCGTGCTGCCGATGCTGTTCGCCCTCGGCGAACCGCGCGGCAAACCGGACAAGCCGCTGCCCGAGTTCGTACGGCGCAATGCGCTCGCCTTGCAGGGGGGTGGCGCGGATCTGCCCGAGCTCACAAGCGCCATCGATGTCCCCGTGCTCGACGCGCTCGGGGGCGCAACCGCCGCGGTGGGCCACCTGAACGCTGTCCCGGACGTCGACGGCGCGATCCGCACCGAGGCGCTCGCGGTAACGTATTACGACGAGTTCTACCCCTCCCTAGCCGTCATGATCGTGGCGAAGAGCCTCAACCTCTCTGCGGCAGACGTGAAGATCCGGGCCGGCGATTCCCTGCAGATCGGCAACCTCAAGGTGAGCACCGATCCGGCGTCCAGGATGTACACGTATTTCTACGCCAATCGCGAAGGCAAGCCCGCGTTTCCGGTCGACTCCTTCTACGACGTCCTGGCCGGCAAGATTCCCGCCGACAAGTACCGGGACAAGATCGTGCTGATCGGTCCGACCGCCGCTGGAGTCGGCAGCATCTTCGTGACACCCGCGAGCCCGGCGACTCCGTCGGTCGCCATGCAGGCCCATACGGTGTCTTCTTTGCTGCAGGAGCACTTCTTTGTCGTGCCGGCGTGGGCGCCTATCGCCGAACTCCTGATCTATCTGCTTGTCGCCGCGTACGTCATATTGGTGCTGCCGCGGCTCAAGGCGGGTCCCGCGGCGGCGCTGACGGGCGGAGCGCTCGTGCTGTTGATCGCGGCGCACTTCGGCCTGATGCTGCAACAGGCGCTCTGGGTGCAGCTGATGGTGCCGGCCACGCTGCTTCTTGCCGGTCACCTCGCTCTTGTCACCAAGCGCTTCATCGTCACCGAGCGGGCGAAGCTCAAGTCGGACGAAAATTCCGCGGAGTCGAACCGGATGCTGGGCCTCGCCTACCAGGGGCAGGGCCAGCTCGATATGGCGTGGGACAAGTTCCGGCAGGTGCCCCGCTCCGAAGCGCTGCTGGAGAACCTCTACAACCTCGCGCTCGATTTCGAGCGCAAGCGCCAGTTCAACAAGGCTGAGGCGGTGTTCCGGCACATCCACGAATTCAATCCCAAGTTTCGCGATGTCGAGGCGAAGCTCACCCGCGCCAAGCAGCTCTCCGAAACCGTCATGCTGGGCGGCGCTGCCGCGGCCGGACGCACCAACACGAGCATACTCGGCGAGGGAGGCACGGTCGAAAAGCCGATGCTGGGCCGCTACCAAGTCGAGAAAGAGCTCGGCAAGGGTGCAATGGGCGTCGTGTACCTCGGTAAAGACCCGAAGATCGGACGGGTGGTCGCGATCAAGACCATGGCGCTCGCCCAGGAGTTCGAGCCCGAGGAGCTGACCGAAGTCAAGGAGCGGTTTTT
>JBFGLA010000065.1:0-10836 GCA_041576355.1 Burkholderiales bacterium | reverse complement strand
CGTCAACAACGCCGCCGACGCCTCGCCCCACGAAGTCGAGCTGCACGTCCTGCACAACGATCTCGCGCTCGTGATCCAGGTTCTGGACCGCGGCCCGGGCATCACGCCGCAGCTGCGCGAGCGCCTGGGCAAGGGGCGGGTGACTCCCAAGGGAGGCGGCAACGGAGTGGGCGCCTTCATCGCCAACAGCGCCATCGAGCGCCTGGGCGGCACCGTGCGCCTGTTCGATCGCAAACGCGGCGGAACTTGCGTGCAAGTGGAACTGCCGGCCTCACGGTCCGGCGCGGAGGAGAATCATGACCATCGGGGAGTCCCGCTTGCCGCCGGATAGCACTCCGCGGCTGCTGCTCGTAGACGACAACGAGAACTTCTGTTGGGCGATGCAGCGCGCGTTCCAGCAGCGCGGCTACGAGGTTCGCCTCGCCCACTCGGTGCCTGAGGCCTGCGCGGTCCTGAACGAGTGGATGCCGGAGTACGCGGTCGTCGATCTGCGCATGCCGGGACCCGCGGGCCTCACGCTGATCCCGCAGATCAAGGCGGCGAGCCCGGCTACGAAAACCGTCGTGTTGACCGGGTATGCGAGCATCGCGACGGCGATCGAGGCGATCAAGCTCGGCGCAACCCATTACCTCGCGAAGCCGGTCGACGCCGACACGGTCGAGGCCGCATTCGGGCGCACTCGGGGCGACGACACGGTACCCATGAACGAGCACGAGCTATCCGTCGACCGGTTGCAATGGGAGCACATCCAGCGCGTCCTCTCCGAGCACCACGGCAATATCTCCGCCACCGCGCGTGCGCTCGGCATGCACCGCCGCACGCTGCAGCGCAAGCTGAACAAGCACCCCGCGCGCCGCTAAGTTCTCTGCGCCGCGCTTTCCTTCGCCCCGCGCCCCGCGGTCGGGCGCGCGCGTTTGCCCGCCTCGGGCCGACTCGGTACATTGCCTGATTTACGCGAAGGCGGAACCGCCATGAGCCAGGCCAGGACCCCACCCAAGACGCGAATCGCACACCATACGGCCGAGAGAATCACCGTTCGCGGCGCCGACCTCGTCGAGGATCTGATCGGCAAAACGAGCTTCACCGAGATGATGGTCTTGCAGCTGCTCGGCAAGCGCCCGACGCCCGCGCAGACGCGCATCCTCGACGCCGTGCTGGTCACGCTGATGGAGCACGGGCTGACACCCTCGGTGATCGCCACCCGAATGATCACCCTGTCCTGCCCCGAGGCGGTGCAGGCCGCGGTCGCGGGCGGGCTGCTGTGCGTGGGCAGCACCTTCGTCGGCACGATGGAGGGCTGCGCGGCTTTGCTGGAAGAAATCCTCGCCGCTCCCGACGGCGAGGCCGATCGCGCGCGCGCGATTGCGCAGCGATTTCGCGCCGAGCGCAGGCCGGTCCCCGGCTTCGGCCATCCGATCCACAAGCCCGACGATCCGCGCTCGCCGCGATTGCTCGCGCTCGCGCAGGAAGCCGGCGTGCCCGGACACCACCTGCGCGCGCTCAGGCTGCTCGCGCGCGAGGTCGACGCCGCTGCGGGCCGGCACCTCACGATCAACGCCACGGGCGCCGCGGCGGCGCTCCTCGGAGAAATCGGAATCCCGCAGGAAGTGATGCGCGGCATCGCGGTCGTGAGCCGCGCCGCGGGCCTCGTGGGGCACATCCTGGAGGAGCGGCGCGATCCCGCGGCGCGCCGCATCTGGGAGCTCGCCGAGGAGCACATCCCGTATCAGGACGGGCGGGCGTGACCGAAGAAGTCCTCGCGCAGGTCGAAGGCGCGCTGCTGCGGGTGACGATATCTCGCCCCGGCAAGCACAACGCGCTCTCGCGCGCCGTCCTCGCGCGGCTGCGGGAAATCTTCGACGAGCACGCGCGCAACGATGCACTCTGCGCCGCGCTGCTCAGCGCGGCGGGCGCGAAGAGCTTCGCCGCCGGAGGCGACCTGCACGACCTCGACTCGGTGCGCACGCACGAGCAGTCGCTTGCGCTGTTCGATCTCGGCAATGCGGCGCTCGGCGCGATCCGCACCTTCCCGGTGCCGGTGGTTGCGGCGCTGAACGGGCTTGCGATCGGCGGCGGCGCCGAGCTGGCCGTGGCGTGCGACGTGCGCATCGCCGCCGCGCACGCGGCAATCGGGTTCGTCCAGGGCACGCTGAACATTCCCACGGCGTGGGGCGGCGGCAGCGATCTCGTCGCGATCGTCGGCCCGGCGCGCGGCCTGAAGATTCTCGCCGAGGCGAACGTGCTCAACGCGGCGGCGGCAATGCAAGCCGGGCTCCTCGACGCGGTCGCGCAGCCGGGCGAGGATTTCGAGGCGTTCGTCGCGCGCTTTCTCGTGCCGTGGCTCAGGCAAAGACCGCAGGTGATGCGCGCCTTCAAGTGGCAGGCCGCCGCGCGCAAGCTCGGCCTGGGGCGGAGCGAAATCGACGCGCGCGATCGCGAGCTGATGGCGCGCGCGTGGAGCCACCCCGACCACTGGGAGGCGGCGAAGGACGTGCTGCGAAAGAATATCCGCGATTGACGCCGCCCGGCGCGGCGGCTGCGCTATTCAGCCGGGCGCCCGGTTCAGCTGCATCCAGTACAGGCCGACGCGCGACACCGCTTCCATGAACGCCTCGAACTGCACCGGCTTGACGACGTAGCTGTTGACGCCGAGGTTGTAGCTCTCCACGACGTCGCGCGCTTCGCCCGAGGAGGTCAGCATGACCACGGGGGTCGCCCGCGCTCGCGCGTCCGCCTTCACCCGCCGCAGCACTTCGATGCCGTCGACCTTGGGCATCTTGATATCGAGCAGCGCAAGCTTGAGCATCCAGCTCGGGTCGCGCCCGGCGTAAACGCCCTGGCAGAAAAGGAAATCGAGCGCATCGGCGCCGTTGCGGACCCAGTGCACGCGGTCGGCGAAGTTGTGCTTGCGCAGCGAGCGCAGCGTCAGCTCGGCGTCCGCCGGATCGTCCTCGGCGAGAAGAATCTCGGTCTCTCGACTAGCACTCACGAGTCGCCTCCGTTCCTCGGCAGCGCAAATGAGAAACACGCGCCATCGCCCACTTTGCCTTCCGCCCAGACCCGCCCGCCGTGGCGCGTCACCACCCGGTGCACGATCGCGAGCCCGACCCCGGTGCCGGGGAATTCGCCCGGCGCGTGCAGCCGCTGGAACACGCCGAACAGCTTGTCATAGTAGCGCATATCGAATCCGACGCCCTTGTCGCGCACCCAGTACACGTTCTCGGCGCCGTCCGCGCGCCCTCCGACTTCGACCTCCGGGCGCTCGCGCGTTCCGCTGTACTTGAGCGCGTTCGCGATCAGATTGAACCACACTTGGCGCAGCAGCGCGCGATCGCCTCGCGCCGCCGGGAGCGCTCCGATATCGATCCTCGCGGCAGGCGTTTCGCGGGCGAGATCCGCCGCGACCTCGCGCGCGAGCGCGCCCATGTCCACCGGATCGCGCGGGATCGGCCTGCGACCCAGGCGCGAGAACTCCAGCAGATCGTCGATCAGCCGGCCCATCTGGGTCGTGCTCGAGCGCACCACGCCGAGCAGGCGCCGACCCTCGCCTTCGAGCTGCGCGCCGTAGTCCTCGTCGAGGATGTGCGCGTAGCCGTCGATCGCGCGCAGCGGCGCGCGCAGATCGTGCGACACCGAGTACGTGAAGCTCTCCAGCTCCTTGTTCGCGGCCTGGAGCTGCTCGGTGCGCTCGGCAACGCGGCGCTCGAGCTCCGCCTTGACGCGCTGGTCCTCGTGCGCCTGGCGCCTGCGCAGCAGCAGGTGCGTCGCGAGGACCACCAGTCCCGCGCACAGCGCGAGTATCAGCGCGAAACCGGCGATCACGCGTTGCAGCTGACTGTCGCGCGTCTCGAAGGCATCGTCTGCGAACTGCTGCGCGACGACGCCCCAGCCATGGCGCGCCGGCACGAACGCGGAGACGGTCATTTCGCCGTCTATCGGGCTCGCCCCGACCTCCACCCCGGTCTCGCCGCGGGAGAGCTTCTCGACGAAGGAATTACCCCCCAGGTCGCGCAGCGGCATCTGCGCCGAGAATCCGGGATGGAAAGCGAGCTGGCGGCGCCGGTCGACGACGTACACGAGCCCGCGCGGCCCCAGATCGACAGCCTGGGTCCACTCGAAGAAAACGTCGAGGTTGACTTCGATGACGAGAATTCCGAGCACGATCTCGCCGGCGCCGCGAATCGGCACCGCGACCGCGAAGACATTGCGCTCCCGAGGAGCGGCGCGTTGATAAACGGAGGACACGTGCGGGTTCCAGTGCCGGCTCACGCCCACGTACCAGCCGCTGCGGATGAAGCTCGTCCCCAGCAAACCCGGGGATTCCGGGATGTCCGCCATCAGCGTTCCGTGATCGTCGGTGAGAAAAACCCGCTCGATGTAACGGAAATCGGAGGGCACGTTACGCAGTATGTCGCCCGCCTCCTTCCACCGGCCGGCGGCGATGAGATCCCGAAACCGCACCCGCGTCGCGAGCGACACGCCGACGTCGATGACGCGCTCGAAACGCCCGGACAGCGTCGCGGCCGCGAGATACGCGATCGATGCCCTGCGCGCGAGCGTCGATTCGGTCATCTCGCTCTCGACCGAGCGGTAGGTGTGCCAGCCCGCCGCGAAGAAAGCGAGCAGCGCGCCGCCGAGCACGACGGAGAGCATGCGCCAGGTCTTCTGCTCCATCCCCAAGCGGGAGGCCAGGGGGCGGACTTGCAGTGGAACGTCCGGCGTATGCTCGGTCACACTCATTGTGTCCTGTCTAGCTCCACCCTGCAGTCCCCTTTTCGCCTATGCCGGGTCAAACCCCCGGGCGCGGCGATGTACGCTCGGAACCATACCCGAATAAGCGATACCATAAGAGCGCAATGCTTCACGCTGCGGGCCAACTTGCCCGCCGCAGGGCAGGTTGCTGCCGGGGGAACTTCAGCTCATGCCCGTAATCCTGAACTTCCTGCTCCTCGTCGCGGCGGGCCTGTGCGCCGCGTTTGTCGCGAACGATTTCGATTGGAGCGCGATCGCGTGGCAGCGGGTGCGCGTCGCGCTGCTCGGCGTGGCGCCGCTCGTGCCCGCGTTCTTTCTGCTGCGTTCGCGTCGCGCGCGCTCGATCGGCATCGCTTACGCGACCGCGGGCGGCCTCGTCGGCGCGCTCGTGCTCGCGCTCCCCGCCGGCCTGCTGCTATTCCTCGCCGACTTCGAGTCGGACCGCGTGCAGAGGATCGACACGCTGATTCTCGCAAGCTACGAGGCCACGCTGATCGCGCTTGCGCTCGCGGGCGCCGCGGCGTTCCTGGGCCAGCAAAGAAGCGAGCGCGCGTATCTTTCGCTCTTCGTCTCGGCGCTCGCGGTCGGCGCGTACGCCGGTTTTGTCTCCTGGCTCGCGCAAGGCGGGGCGCTGCATGTGCCGCACGAGCGACTGAGTTCGGTGCTCGAGGTGAACGACGCCCGGGCGGGCAGCGCGCCGCCGCGCGCGTCGCGCGGCGGCGACATCCCGCCCGCCAATCGGGAGTCCTAAACCGGGCCCGGGTCTGGCAAAATTCGGGTTCCGCTTGCGCGAGCACGACCAACAAGCACCGCGCCTCGCGATTCGCCTCGAACCGGCAGGGGGTTCCTGAATGCACACCTTACGCACGATCCCGCTCATCTTTTTGCTGTGCGTCGGTTTCGCCACGCCGATCAATGCCGCGGAACCGGAGAAGTTTCTCGCGCAATCGAAGAAGCGGGTCCCCTCTCCGCCCTGGCCGGCGGGGGACGAGCGCGGAATGGCGAACGCGATCGGCCGGGGCACCTGGCTGCGCTGCGCTTGGCACCTGGGGCACCCGGAGGCGAAGGTCTACGAGGTGTCGCACCCGCGCTCGAACACGATGCCGAAGTCGCCGTTCACCGGTCCGTACGTGCAGAAATACAAGCCGACCGCGGGAATTCCCGGATCGGCGCACGCGTTCAACGGCGAGCAGCTCGAGGCGGGCGCCGAACCCGCGGCGCAGGGGACGCAGATCGACGCGCTCGGCCACTTCGCGCACCTCAACACGCAACCGTGGGACGGAAAGGCGCCCTTCCCGGCAGACGACGCGCTCTACTACGGCGGCCATGCGCAGCAGGACGTCAAGCCTACGCCCGATTCGCCGCTGCTCAAGCTCGGCATGGAGAAGGCGCCGCCGATCATCACGAGCGCGGTGCTGCTCGATGCGAAGGCGCTTGTCGGCAACGGCAATCCGATGAAGGCGGGCGAGCTCGTCACGGCGCACCATATCGAGGCGATGCTCAAGGCGCAGGGGATCGAGCGGCGCGGCATCCTGCCGGGCGATGTCGTGCTGGTGCACACCGGCTGGGGCGAACACTGGCAGGACCCGGATACCGCGAAGTCTTACTACACCAAGGCGCCCGGGCTTTCGTACGACGCCGCGCGCTATCTTGGCGAGCGTCGCGTGGTTGCGATCGCGCTCGACACGCCGTTCATCGATCCGGTCGCCGAAGGCATGCTCGCCGGCAAGGCGGGTCCCGCGCCCGGCACGCCGGAGGGGCTGCCGTTCGCGGTGCACCACCACCTGCTCACGCAGATGGGGATCCATCACATCGAGAACGCAAACCTCTCGGCGATGGCGCGCGACAAGGTTTGGACCTCCTGCGCGATCGTCCTGCCGCTGCTGGAAAAGGGCGCAGCCGGCTCGCCGGTGCGCCCGGTCGCGGTAGGCGCGCCGAATCAGTAGGAGAACGGGGCCGCGCGCGCTACCAGGGCGCGCGTTGATAGTACGTGACGAAGCAGCGATCGTCGATGCACAGCATCGGATCGCGGTTCTTGGGATGGTTGACCTTGCTCAGCTTGTACGTGGTGGTCGTTCCCGAATCGGACCGCGCCGTGATCGTCGAGTCGGTCGCGCTCCAGCGGCCGCGATCGCTCGACTGCGAGGCGGTGCCGGCGTACGCCCCGGACGAGTAGGCGCTCGCGCTGCTCTCTGCGGAGTACTCGTAGCCGCCGTTCGGGTGCAGGACGAAGCATTCGCTCGACGCCCTGCCCCCGCCGCTCAAGGAAGAAACCGAGCCGAAGTAGCACCACTTTCCGACCAGCTCCTGCCGCACGCCGCCCTGCCCTGCGCCATGCTGCGCCGGCTGAGCCGGGGACGCCGCGCGAGGCGCGGGCTTCGCGGATGTCCCGGCGCGGGAAAGCTGCAGCGGCGCGGCGAGCGTTGCGCCGCTCACCGTGAGCGACTCGCCCTTGAGCTGAAAGCGGTAGACGGCGATCTCGCCCGCGGAATTCACCACCAGCTGGTCGCCCATCACGGCGTACTCGAATGCCTCGCCGTTGAACGAGCCGCGGCCGTCGGTCTGCAGGCGCAGCTCGACCGCCTCGCCTTCCATCTGGCCGCGCCACGTTCCGGCGAGTCCCGGTGCCGCGAATGCCCCGTGCGCAGCCCAGGCCACGGCGAAAACCAGGAGCAGAATCCGATTCATGGGTGCCTCCCGCGGTCGCGCCCGTTCCGGACGCGGCCGAATCCTCCTCGATCCTCCCGCGGCCGGTCAAGCGCGGGGCCGGATGCCAGTCGATGCGCCCAGCGCGTCGTCTCGGGGAGCCGGTAACGCGTCGTGCACGCCATCACCCATTCGATCGCGCACACGAGGCTCACGCGGTGGCCGATCGAGACGTAGAGCGGCCTCACTCCGGCTCGGGTGCGAAGCACGGCGCCGATACGCTCGTTCCCGTCGCGCAGCGGCACCCAGGCGCCGCGGCGCCCGGGGACGCGCCCGTGCTCGCCGACGAGGCGCGTTTTCGCGACGCCGATGGAGGGGATCCCCGCGAGCAGCCCGATGTGCGAGGCGAGCCCGAAGCGGCGCGGGTGGGCGATCCCCTGCCCGTCGCATAGAAGCAGATCCGGGCGCAGCTTCAGCGCCGCGAGCGCGGCCAGCGCGGCGGGCGCCTCGCGAAAGGAAAGCAGGCCGGGAACGTAGGGAAAAGCGGTCGGCATGCGCGCCAGCGCAAAATCGACGAGATCGAGTCCGGGCACGCTCAGGACCGCCGCCGCGGCGCGCACGACGCGACCACCGTCCTCGAAACCGACATCGATCCCGCAGACGCGGCGCACCGGCCCGAGGCGACGGGCGCGCACGACACGGGAGGCGAGCTTTCGCTGTAGGGCGATCGCTTGCGCGGGTGTCAGGTCCCAGCGGTGGCTCGGGAGGCGCCCGCTGCGCTGTGCCGGCATGCGCGGATTCTAGAGCCGCCGCCGATATCGAGACTAGAATGGACGGCGCTGCCTTAGGAGGGCCAAGCCATGGCGATGACGATCAAGTCCTCGGCATTCGAACACAACGGACCCATTCCGGCGAAGTACACCTGCGAAGGCAACGACATCTCTCCGCCGCTGGCGTGGTCGGGAACTCCGCCCGACACGCGTAGCCTCGCCCTCATCGTCGACGATCCCGACGCGCCCGATCCGGCAGCGCCCAAGATGACCTGGGTGCACTGGGTGCTCTACAACCTGCCGCCGGGCACGGACGGCCTGGAGGAAGCCGTCAGCATACTGCCCACCGGAACGCTCGAAGGGCTGAACAACTGGAAGCGCACCGGCTACGGCGGCCCCTGTCCGCCGATCGGGCGGCACCGGTACTTCCACAAGCTCTATGCGCTCGACCTGCACCTTCCCGACCTCGACTGGCCGACCAAGGAAAAGCTCGAGGCGGCGATGAAGGGACATGTCCTCGCGCAGGCGGAGCTGGTCGGGACTTATCAGAAGCGGCGCTGATCCGCGCGGCGCGGTAGCCGCGGCCCGCACTCGGGGTAAACACCCCTTTGCCAGGGTTTCATCCGCCGCCGGATCGGTCCGCGCCTTCATGGCTCAGTCGAATGTCTGCGGCCTGCCGCAGTGCTTGACGGTGGGTAGCCGTTCAGATACGGTTCGCCGCAAACTTGCAGCTTCAGACCGGGTCGACCTAACCGGCGCAGCACAACCCATTGCCATCGAAGGAGGAGTCTATGAATCGCAAGTCGCCACAGCGACTCAACACAAAGACCGCGGCCGCAGTTTTCGCGGTCCTGGCCCTAACTCTGGGTCAAAGCCCCGTTTATGCGCAGGACAAGCCGAACCCCGTCGTGCTGCGCTTCGTGGGCGATTTCCCGCCGCCGCCGCACCCGGCGGGCCTGGCGATGAAGCACCTCGCCGATCGGCTGCCGCAAGTGATCCCCGGCAGCGAGGCGCGGCTTTACTTCGCCGGCGCGCTCTACACCGTGCCCGAGGCCTTCGAGGCGATGCGCAAGGGCGACCTCGAGATGACCTGGATGCAGATCGGCAAGACGGCGCCGGTCGATCCGTGGATGATGTCGGTCGTCGGGCCGGGCATCCTCACCACGGTCGGCGCGGTGGACAACATCGAGAAAACCTCGACCTACAAAATGCTGGTCGAGCGGCTCGAGAAGAACCAGCTCATCAAGGTGTTTGGCGCCGGACACATGAGCTTCGGCATGGGCGTGGGCGGCAAGAAGCGCTACGCGAGCCCCACTGACTTCACCGGCCGCAAGGTGCGCAGCATGGGCCCGGTCGAGAACGCCTCGCTCGAGTCGTGGAAGGCGAACCCGGTGGTGATGGCCTTCGGCGAGGTGCCGAGCGCGCTCGAATCCGGCGTCATCGACGGCCTGATGACGAGCATCGGCGGCTGGCTCTCAGTGCGCGAGCAGGCGCCGTTCTTCTCCATCGGCGGCGCCGGCGCGTTCGTCGGCGACTACTACATGATCAGCGCGAGCCGCCGCTGGTGGGACCGCCTCAGCCCGGCGACCCAGGTCGCGCTCGAGCAGGTCATCACGGAGACCGTCCAGGTGCAGAAAGAGCTCAACTGGTGCGTCGACAAGATGACCTACGACAAGTACGGCACCAAGGACCCCTCGAAGCCCGGCGTGTACTGGATGAAGCCGGAAGAGGTCAGCGCCATGGTGACCGCGATGGGCGACGCGCCGACACGCTACGTCAAGACCAAGACCCCGGAAGCCGCCAACAAGTGGGTCGACACCTTCGTCCAGGAAGGCCGCGAGCTCTCCAAGCAGAACCCGCCGGGCAGCTCCTGGATCGAGAAGGTGGACTGCGCTAAGCACGCCTCCAAAATCGTCATCCGATAGCGCGCCGGAGTCTGGCGCGTGGAGAAAGCCTACGCCGTCTGGCGTGCGTTCCAGGACAAGATCCTGGCGCACGCCGCGGCGCTGGTGCTCATCGCGTGCACGCTGCTCGCGCTGCTCGAGGTGGTGCGCCGCTATGTGTTCGGCGTGTCCTTCGAGTGGCAGCAGGACGCCGTCACGTTTTTCATCGTCAGCGCGATCTTCCTGTACTTCGGGATCTCGCAGCGGCATAACGAGCACCTGAACGTCATCGTGCTGCTGGAGCTCTTGCAGGCGGGCGGTCCGCGCGCGCGCCAGGCAGCCGAGATCGTCAAGCTCATCGCGCTGGTGATCTCGTTCGTGTTCATGCTCGCCGCGGTATGGTGGGGCATCCCCGAGGTCGAGGACAGCCTCAAGTACGCGAGCCGCACCGAAAGTCTCGCGTTCCCGATGGCGCCGTTCCTGATCGCGCTGTTCGTGGGCTTCGCCTTCATGGCGGTGACGATGGCGTTCCAGATCTGGTTCGAGATCCAGAAGCTGCGCGGCCGCGAGGTCCCGGAAGAAAAACCGGCGCTCAACCGGATGCCGGACTGAGCCCGCCGGCTCCCGACAGCAGGAATCCCGGATGCATATCGTAGGGATCGTCGTCTTCGTGCTGCTCATTCTGAGCGTGCCGATCGGCATCTCGCTCAGCGCGGCGAGCGCGATCTACATCCTGATCGACCCGCTGCTCGAGCCGGTGGTGATCTTCAAGGCGTTCTTCAGCT
>JBFGLA010000064.1:0-10960 GCA_041576355.1 Burkholderiales bacterium | reverse complement strand
GCTGGACGCAGGCGATCGATCGCTTCGTGCGCGCCGCGGCATTCGTCGAGCCGTTGCTGCTCACGAGCCTGGTGGTTCTCTACGCGGCCGCGCGACTGCTTGTGCGCCTGCCTTACTGGCCGGGATGCGCGGCGATCTTCGCGATCGAACTCGCGCTCGCCGCGGGCCTCGAGCTGCTCGCTGCCGGTGATGCGGAAGGCATCGGCCGCGTGCTCGCGCTCACAGCCGCCGCGGTCGCGCTGCTGCTCGCCTATTTCCGCCTATTCGCCAAGGCGTACTCCCCGGCGCTCGCGGATGCCCGGTTGCAGGCGCTGCAGGCGCGCATCCGGCCGCATTTCCTGTTCAACAGCTTGAACGCCGTTTTGTCGCTGATCCGCCGCGATCCCAAGCGCGCCGAGCACGCGCTCGAGGACCTCGCCGACCTCTTCCGCACCCTGATGTCGGACGCGCGCCAGTTCACGCGGCTGGCCGACGAGATCACGCTGCTCGAGCGCTACGCGGCGATCGAGCAGCTTCGCCTCGGCGAGCGACTGCGGATCACTTGGGAAATGGACGCGGCGCCGGCCGACGCCCTGCTGCCGCCGCTCGTCCTGCAGCCGCTCCTGGAGAACGCGGTTTACCACGGCATCGAGCCCGCCACGGCCTCGGGCGAGATCCTGGTGCATCTCGAGCGCCGCGGCGAGCGCGTGCTCGCACGCATCGAGAACCCCTTCGTCCCCGAGCAAGCGCACCGCTCGGGCAACCGCATCGCGCTCGACAACATCCGCCAGCGGCTCGTGCTCTTCTTCGATGCCGAGGCGCGCATCGAGTCGCGCGTCGAGGGCGGGCGCTACCGGGTGGAGATCGAGATGCCGTACCGGACGGAGCCGCGGGGATGAGCGAGCTGCGCCTGTTCATCGCGGACGACGAGGAGCCGGCGCGTGAGCGTCTCAAGGAGCTGCTCGCCGACATCGCCGCCGAGCTGCCGACGCGCGTGGTCGGCGAAGCGAAGAACGGCCTCGAGGCGCTCGAGCGGGCGCCGGGAAGCGGCGCCCAGGTGCTGCTGCTCGACATCGAGATGCCCGGCCTGGGCGGCCTGGAGCTGGCGCGCCACCTCGCCCGGCTCGAGGACGCCCCCGCGGTGGTCTTCGTGACGGCGCACGACCGCCACGCCGTCGAGGCGTTCGAGCTGAACGCGATCGACTACGTGATGAAACCCGTTCGCGCGGCGCGGCTGGCGGCCGCGCTGAGGAAGGCGCAGGCGGCGGGAGCACCCTCGCCCGAGAGGCTGGCGCGCGCCGACCCCCGCGCGCGCGAGTACCTCTCCGTGACCGAGCGCAACCGCATCGTCCTCGTGCCGGTACGGGACATCATCTACCTCAAGGCCGAGCTCAAATACGTCACCCTGCGTACGCGCGAGCGCGAGCACCTCGTCGAGGAGTCGCTCGTCGCGCTCGAGCGGGAGTTCGCAGATCGGTTCGTTCGCATCCACCGCAACTGCCTGGTTGCGAGAAGCGGGATTCGCAGCTTCGAGCGCACCGGGGCGGGCGAAGAGGAAGCGCACTGGCTCGTCGTTCTGGAGGGCGTGCCGGAGAAGCTGCCCGTGAGTCGCCGGCAATGGGGGATCGTTCGTGCCCTGGCGGTCGAGCGCTAGCGCCGATCGGCGCGCTGCAAACGGGCTCGAGCGGGAAGCACGGCCCGCGCCTCATCCAAGCGCCGCTCGAGATAGCTCTGGTAGAAGTCGGGCGAGGTAAACCCGACGAGCGGCTCGGCGAGCGGTTCGCCCGACGCACCAAGGAAGGCGAGGGTGGGGGTAAACCGTACGCGCTGGCCGCGCGCGAAGAAAGCGTGGGTCATCGCGCGGCGGTCGAATCCCGTGAGGGGCGCTTCGCTCGTGATGTCCACTTCGACAAGATGGACGGTGCGTTGCGCCGCCATCGGCTCGAGGTATTCGCGCCGCAGGCGCTCGCAGTACGCGCAGTCGGGCTGAGTGAAAAGTACCACGAGCGGAACGCGGCTCGCTTGAGCGACGCGGGCTTCTTGGGAAAGGTCCCGCGCAAGGCGAATGCCTTCGGCGAGCGCAGCCGGCACGCACGCGCATGCTAAAATCAGCATTATCGCGGGGCGCGCAACGCGCGCGCCGATCTTCCCGGTCATCGAATGAGCGCTCCCGCTCCCTCCCTTCAGCGCGTCGTCATCGCCACCCGCCGTAGCCGGCTCGCGCTTTGGCAGGCGGAGCACGTCAAGGAGCGGCTCGAGAGATTATATCCGCGGCTCAGGGTCGAGCTGCTCGCGCTCTCCACGCGCGGCGACGAGCTGCTCGAGGCGCGCCTGGACAAGGCGGGGGGCAAGGGGCTGTTCGTGAAGGAGCTGGAAACCGCGCTCGCCGACGCACGCGCCGACCTCGCGGTGCACTCGATGAAGGATGTTCCGGTCGAGCTGCCGCAAGGATTTGCCCTTGCCGCGATCACCGAGCGCGAGGATCCGCGCGATGCCTTCGTTTCGAGCCGCTATAGGGCGTTATCCGAACTGCCTGGGGGAGCGGTGCTGGGCACTTCGAGCCTGAGGCGCGGGGCGCAGATCGCCGAGCGTCATCCGGGGCTCGAGCTGCGCACGCTGCGTGGCAACGTCGAGACGCGTCTCGCCAAGCTCGATCGCGGCGACTACGATGCGATCGTGCTCGCCGCGGCAGGACTGAAGCGTCTGGGCCTCGGCTCCCGGATCCGCGCTTACCTCGATCCCGGCGAGAGCCTGCCCGCGGCCGGTCAGGGGGCGCTGGGCATCGAGTGCCTCGCCGCGCGCTCCGACATCGAGCGGCTCGTCGCGCCGCTCGTCGACCCGATCACGACGGCATGCGTGCGGGCCGAGCGCACGGTCAATCGCGCGCTCGGCGGCAACTGCGCCGTGCCGCTCGGCGCCTTTGCCGAAGCCGAGGGGGCAGGCCTGCGCGTGCGGGCGCTGGTCGCATCGCCCGACGGCGCGCGCGTTGCGCGGGCGGAGTGCGAAGGCCCGATCGCCGACCCGGAGGCGCTCGGGGAGCGCGTAGCGCAGCTTCTGCGTGAGCGCGGCGCCGCGGAGATCCTCGCCGCGCTTGCCGTTCAGGCATGAGCGGGAGCGGTCCGCTCTCCGGAAAGGGCATCGTGATTACGCGCCCGCGGGAGCAGGCGCAGGCTTTCGCAGCCGCCATCCGCGACGCCGGCGGCAACCCGCTCGTTTTCCCGACGATTGAAATCGAGGACCTTCCAGATCTGCGCCCGGTACTCGCACTCATCGACCGGTTGCACGAATTCGATCTCGCGATATTCATCAGCCCGAACGCGGTCCGCAAGGCGATGAACCTCGTGCGCGCGCGCCTGGGCGACGCGCCCTGGCCCGCGCGTGTGCGCGTCGCCGCGGTGGGCCGAGGCAGCCGGCGCGAGCTGGAGCGGCAGGGTCTGCGCGAGGTGATTGCGCCCGAGGCGCATGCCGACAGCGAAGCGCTGCTGGCGTTGCCCGCGCTGGCGGATGTCGCGCGCCGGCGCGTGGTCATCTTTCGCGGCGAGGGCGGAAGGGAAGTGCTTGGTGACGCGCTCCTTGCCCGCGGCGCTCGACTGGAGTACGCGGAGTGCTATCGCAGAGCGAAGCCGAGCGCGGACCTCGGACCGCTGCTCGCCGCGTGGGCAAGGGGCCAGGTGCACGCCGTCACCGTGACCTCCTCCGAGGGGTTGGCCAATTTCTACGAAATGCTCGGCGGCCTGGGAAGGCAATGGTTGCGCACGACGCCGGTATTCGTGTCGCATCCCAGGATCGCCGATGATGCGAGGGGGCGCGGCCTTGCCGAGGTGATCGTTGCGGGTCCGGGCGAGGCGGAACTGATCGAGCGGCTGGTTGCATACTTTCGCGAGGCGAAGTAAAAGGCGGAACATGGAACAAAAGGACGAAGAGAAGACCCAAAGCGCGGATACGCCGGCACAGCCCGCAGAACCCGAACGCGAGCCAGCGGCCGCCGCGACCGTGACGCCCGCCAAGGCGGCCCCGGCTCCCGGCACGGGCGCTCGCGTCACTGCGCTCGCGCTGATCGCGCTTCTGGTCGCTGCCGCGTTTTCCGCGCTCAACTGGTACGACACGAGAACGCGGATCGGCGCCATGCAGGAGGAAGTCGCGCGGCGTCTGCGCGAGATCGAGTCCGACGGACGCGAGGCCCGTGCCTACGGCAGGCAGGCGCAGGAAGCCGTGCGCGAATTGCAGGCCAAGGTCGCCCAGCTCGATGGCCGGCTCGCCGAATCGCAAAGCCAGCAGGTTGCCCTCGAGGCGCTGTACCAGGATCTGTCGCGAGGTCGCGACGAGTGGCAGCTGGCCGAGATCGAGCAGGTGCTCACGATCGCCTCGCAGCAGCTGCAGCTCTCCGGCAACGTTCGCGCGGCGCTGCTCGCGCTGGAGCTGGCGGAGTCGCGCCTTGCGCGGACGGACCGGCCCCAGTTTCTTCCGATCCGGCGCGCGCTGGCGCGCGACATCGAGCGCCTAAAGGCAATGCCCGCGCTCGACCTCGCCGGCATGAGCTTCAAGGTCGACCGCGTCGTCGCAACCGTCGACAAGCTGGCGCTCGGACACGAGGAACGCCTCGCGCGCTCGCCCGAAGGAAAGTCGGCGCCGGCCTCCGCGGAGATCGGATTCTGGGCGCGCCTGGGCTCGGAGATATGGGGCGAGCTCAAGCAGCTGGTGGTCGTGCGCAAAGTGGATGCTCCCGAGCCGGCCCTGCTCGCCCCCGCGCAGGAGTATTTCCTGCGCGAGAACCTCAAGCTGCGGCTTCTGAACGCCCGGCTTTCGCTGATGATGCGCGACGAGGCGGGATATCGCGAGCATTTGCGTGTCTCTCAGGCGTGGCTGCGGCGTTACTTCGATCCGAGATCGAAGCTGACGGCGGACGTGCTCGGCCAGCTCAAGGAGCTTGCCTCGGCATCGATCAGCTTTGAGCCGCCGACGATCGCCGAGAGCCTCGAGGCGGTGCGTGCTTACAAGGCGCGCCGCGAGCGCGGCTCCTGAAGGGCACGGCAATGAAGGGGCTTTTCTGGCTGCTGGTCGTATTCGCCGCTGCCGTGGCGGCGGTGATCTTCGGCAGCGTCGGCGAGGGGTACGTCACGTTCGTTCACCCTCCGTACCGAATCGAGCTGTCGCTGTTGTTCTTCGCCTTTCTCCTGCTCCTGTCGTTCGCACTGCTGTACGCCGGGATTCGGGTCGCGCATCACGCCCTGTCGTTGCCCGCTTATGTGCGCGCGTACCGCGCGCGCAGACGGCGCTCGCGCGGGCAGAGCGCGTTCGCGTCCGCCGTGCAGGACTATTTCGAGGGCCGCTACGCGCGTGCCGAGAAGCAAGCCTCGGTCGCGTTCGACTCGGAGGGATGGCCGGGACTCGCGGCATTGGTCGCTGCACGCGCCGCGCACCGCATGCGCCAGTTCAGGCGGCGCGACGAGTGGATCGATCGCGCGGCGCAGGCGGGTGCCGCGACGCAGCCCGCACGTTACGTAACGCAGGCCGACTTCGCGCTCGAGGAGCGCGACTTCGCCACCGCGCGGGAGGCTTTGAACCGCTTGCACGCGAACGGTCCGCGGCACATTGCGACACTGGAGATGCTGCTGCGCGCCGAGCGAGGGGCGGGCGACTGGGAGGAGACGCTGCGCATTGCCGAGCAGCTCGGCAAGCGCGACGCGATCGCTCCGGCGATCGCCGAGGAGTACAAGGTCCAGGCGACAATCGAGGTGCTTGCCCGCGCGGCAAACGCGGGCACGTTCGAGGAGCGCTGGCGACGCGTGCCGTCGCGCGATCAGGTGCACCCGCGGGTCGCGGCGGCGGGAGCCCGGCATGCGACCGAGCTTGGCGCGATCTCGCACGCGCGGGAAATCCTCGAGAAGGCGCTTGGCGCCGAGTGGAGCGCGAACCTGGTTCGGCTGTACGGAGAGTTGGGCCGCTCGGACGTTCCCCGGCGCGCCGAAGAAGCGCGCGCGCGCATCGAGCGAGGCGAAAAATGGCTGCGCGATCGTTCCGAGGATCCGGAGTTGCTCGCTGCGCTCGGGCGGTTATGTGTGCACGCGGAGCTCTGGGGCAAGGCGCAGAGTTTCCTCGAGGCGAGCGTTTCATTCGACGATAACCGTGCCGCGCGGATCGAGCTGGCGCGTCTGGCCGAGCGCCTGGGTCAGGAAGACGAGGCCGCGCGTCACTACCGCCGGGCGGCGGAGTTACCCTGAGCAGACCGCGCGCGCGTCACACCCAGTCGCGCGGGCGCAGGAAATCGGTGTAGAGCTTCTCTTCGGGCGAGCCGGGATCGGGCTTCCAGTCGTAGCGCCACGCCACGCGCGGCGGCAGCGACATGAGAATCGACTCGGTACGGCCGCCCGATTGCAGGCCGAACAGCGTGCCGCGGTCGTAGACCAGGTTGAACTCGACGTAGCGTCCGCGCCGGTAGGCCTGGAAGTCGCGCTCGCGATCGCCGTACGGGTGCGCTCGGCGCCGCTCGACGATCGGCAGGTAGGCGGCGAGGAAATGATCGCCTACCGCGCGCACGAGCGCGAACGAGAACTCGAAATCGCGCTCGGCGAAGTCGTCGAAGAAAATCCCGCCGATGCCACGCGGCTCGCTGCGATGGCGCAGAAAAAAATACTCGTCGCACCAGCGCTTGAAACGCAGGTAGCGGTCCGCACCGAACGGATCGAGTGCGCGCTTGCAGGTGGCGTGGAAGTGGCGTGCGTCCTCTTCGAATCCGTAATAGGGCGTGAGGTCCATGCCGCCGCCGAACCACCAGGCCTCCGGCTCGCCGGCCTTCGAAGCGACGAAGCATCGAACATTCATGTGCACGGTCGGGACGTAGGGGTTGCGCGGATGCAGCACAAGCGATACGCCCATCGCATCGAAGCCGCGCCCGGCGAGTTGCGGCCGCGCCGCGGTGGCCGAAGCGGGCAGGCTCTTTCCCTGGACGCGCGAGAAGTTGACGCCGCCGCGCTCGAAGAGAGCGCCCTCCTCGATTACACGGGTGATTCCCCCGCCGCCCTCGGGGCGCGTCCAGGAATCCGAGCGGAACGCGCTCCCGTCCAGCGCTTCGAGCGCGGCAACGATGCGCGCCTGCAGATCGGCGAAGGTTTCGTTGACCGCCGAAATGTTCATGAACGCTGCGCAGGTCCGGCGTTCTTCGATGGCGTCTCGGTGCCCGGCTTGAGCGCGCGGTGGCCGATGTCCTTGCGATATTGCATGCCGGCAAAGCGGATCGATTCGGCCGCCTCGTAAGCGCGCTGGCGCGCGGCGCGCACCGAATCGCCGAGCGCGGTCACGCAGAGAACGCGCCCGCCGTCGGTGACGATCGACTTTCCGACCCGTTTCGTGCCGGCGTGGAACACGCGGCAATCGGGCGCCGCGACGGGCAATCCCTCGATCACATCGCCCTTCTGCGGCGCCTCGGGATAGCCCTTGGCCGCGAGCACGACTCCCAGGGCCGAACGCCGGTCCCACTGCGCCTCGATCCGATCGAGTGTTCCGGCGAGCGCGCATTCGATCAGTTCGAGCAAGTCCGATTTCAGTCGCAGGATGATAGGCTGGGTCTCCGGATCGCCCATGCGGCAGTTGAATTCGAGCGTCTTGATGTTTCCGACCCCGTCTATCATCAGGCCGGCGTAGAGAAAACCCACGTAAGGGGTCCCGTCCTTTGCCATTCCTCGAATCGCGGGCTGGATGATCTCGCGCATCACGCGCGCGTGGACCTCCGGCGTCACGACCGGCGCCGGCGAATAGGCGCCCATGCCCCCGGTGTTGGGTCCCGCATCACCGTCGTGGAGCCGTTTGTGGTCCTGGCTGGTGGCAAGGGCCAGCACGTGGGCGCCATCTGCCATGACGATGAAACTCGCCTCCTCGCCTTCGAGGCACTCTTCGATCACGACGCGGGCGCCGGCCGCGCCGAGCTTTCGCTCGGCGAGCATCGAATCGATCGCGCCATGCGCCTCGGCGACGCTTGCCGCAACCACCACGCCTTTGCCGGCGGCGAGACCGTCCGCCTTGACCACGATCGGCGCGCCGTGCTTTTCGACGTATGCCTTCGCTTGGCCGGCATCCTCGAAGGTCGCATGGCGCGCCGTCGGGATGCCATGGCGGACCATGAACTGCTTGGCGAAGTCCTTCGACGCTTCGAGCTGCGCGGCCGCCCGTGTCGGACCGAAGATCCGCAGACCGGCGGTCTTGAACGCGTCGACGACGCCGGCCGCGAGCGGCGCCTCGGGGCCGACGATGGTGAGCTGGATGCGCTCGCGCCGCGCGAATTCGATGAGCTCGGAAGTCTCGGCGAACGGCACGTTCTCCAAACCCGACTCGCTCGCGGTGCCGCCGTTACCGGGCGCGACGAACACTTTCTGCACGCGCGGGCTGGAGGCGAGCTTCCACGCAAGCGCGTGCTCGCGTCCGCCCGAACCGATCACCAGGAGCTTCATGTCGCGCGGTTGTTTTTTCTGAAAGTCAGGCGTTGCAATGCAGCGCAGGCGCTGCACTGCAACGCATTGTAGTTCTCAATGCCGGAAGTGGCGCACCCCGGTGAACACCATCGCTACGCCGCGCTCGTTCGCCGCGGCGATGACCTCGTCGTCGCGCACGCTTCCGCCAGGCTGTATCACTGCGGCCGCGCCCGCGTCGACGACCACGTCGAGGCCATCGCGAAACGGGAAAAATGCGTCCGATGCAACGACCGACCCGGAGAGCGACAGCCCGGCGTTCTGCGCTTTGATCGACGCGATGCGGGCGCTGTCCACGCGGCTCATTTGGCCCGCGCCCACACCCAGGGTTCCCCCGTCGGTACAAAAGACGATCGCGTTCGATTTCACGAACTTGGCGACATGCCAGGCGAATAGCAGGTCCGACCACTGCGGCTCGGTCGGCGTCTTCCTCGTGACGACCGTAAGATCGGCGCGCTCGACGGTACTCGAATCCGGGCTTTGCACGAGCAGTCCGCCGCCGACGCGCTTAAAGTCGTGTTGGTTGGATCCGCGTTCGAGCGGCACCTCGAGCACGCGAAGATTTGGCTTCGCCGCGAGAAGCTCGCTTGCTGCCGGCTCCAGTCGGGGGGCTATGATCACCTCGGCGAACTGTTTGACGAGTTCCGCGGCGGTCGCCGCATCAAGCGACCGGTTGAAGGCGAGAATCCCGCCGAAGGCCGATACCGGATCGGTGTTGAACGCCTTGCGGTAGGCGGCGAGCAGGTTGTCGGCGATCCCGACCCCGCACGGATTGGCGTGCTTCACGATCGTGCACGCAGGTTCCGAGAAACCCCTGACGCACTCCCAGGCCGCGTCGGCGTCGGCGATGTTGTTGTATGAAAGCTCCTTGCCTTGAATCTGGCGATACCTGGCGAGGCTGCCGGGCGCCGGCTTCTCGTCGCGATAAAACGCAGCCGACTGGTGGGGATTCTCGCCGTAGCGCATGTCCTGCATCTTCGTGAACCCGAGGCGGAGCGTGTCGGGGAACTCGCGCCGCCGGCCTTCGGCATCGAGCGAGGCGAGGTAATTTGAGATCGCACCGTCGTAGGCGGCAGTGTGCGCAAATACCTTCTTCGCCAGATCGAAGCGCGTCGCGTCGGTGACGCCGCCCGAGGCGCGGATCTCTTCGAGCACTCGCGCATAGTCGGCCGGATCTACCAGCACCGCGACGCCGCCGCGGTTCTTCGCCGCCGCGCGCAGCAACGCCGGCCCGCCGATGTCGATGTTCTCGATCGCCTCCTCGATGTGGCAGTCGGGATCGGCGATCGTCTCCTGGAACGGGTACAGATTGACCACGATCAGGTCGATCGGATCGATTCCGGCGTCCCGGATCGCGGCCATGTGCGCCGGCACTTCGCGCCGCGCGAGAATGCCGCCGTGGATCTTCGGGTGCAACGTCTTGACGCGGCCGTCGAGCATCTCGGGAAAGCCGGTGTAGGCCGACACCTCGGTCACCGGGACGCCTTCCTTCTCGAGCAGTCTTGCGGTGCCGCCGGTCGACAGGATCGCGACCCCGAGCCCGGCAAGCGAGCGGGCGAGTTCGAGCACGCCCGATTTGTCCGAGACGCTGATCAGCGCCCTGCGGACCTTCATCCCTTGATCCGCAGCTGCTGAATCTTCTTGCGCAGCGTATTGCGGTTGATGCCGAGCATGGTGGCGGCGAGCGTCTGGTTACCGTCCGCGCGGCCAAGAACTATTTCGATCATCGGCTTCTCGATGTTCTTCAGCACCATGTCGTAGATCGACGTAGGCTCTTCGCCATCCATGTCCTTGAAGTAGCGCTCGAGGGAATGCCTGACGGCCTCCGCAAGCTCGTTCTGGCGGCTCATGCAGCAAGTCTCTCCCTGTGGTTTTGTTCTCTTCCACGATACGCCGGCGTGGCCTGCGCATCGTTCGCGGGCGCGCCGGCTCCGTCCGCGAAGCAGCGCTCCCGATCGGCAATACGGTCGAAATACTCCCGCACCGCATCGAGTTGCGCCACGGCTGTTTCGATTCCGACCGCAGTGCGGCGGAATTCATCGGCACCGGCAAGCTCCCGAGTCGTCCATCCGAGGTGCTTGCGTGCCACCCTTACTCCGTGCTCTTCCCCGTAAAGGGAGTAGAGGCCATGCAGGTGCTCGATCAGGACGGCGCGGATCTCCGCCAGGCTGGGGGCCGCCAGACGCGTTCCGTGCGCAAGGTAATGCGCGATCTCGCGAAAGATCCAGGGTCGCCCCTGCGCGGCGCGGCCGATCATGATCCCGTCGGCATTCGTGCAAGCAAGCACTCGAGCGGCGTCTTCGGGCGCGCGGATGTCTCCGTTCGCGATGATCGGGATGCGCGCGCGTGCCTTCACCTCGGCGATCGTGTCATATTCCGCCGCCCCGGCGAAGCCGCAGGCGCGCGTGCGGCCGTGGACGGCGAGCAGCTGCACGCCGCTCAACTCGGCAATGCGCGCGATGCGCACGGCGTTGCGTCGCTCCGGGCTCGGCCCGGTGCGGATCTTGAGAGTGACCGGG
>JBFGLA010000063.1:0-11069 GCA_041576355.1 Burkholderiales bacterium | reverse complement strand
TCTGGCCTGCCCGGCGGGACTCGAACCCACAACCCCCAGCTTAGAAGGCTGGTGCTCTATCCGGTTGAGCTACGGGCAGTCCCTGCCTAGCATTCACCGGCGTGAAGACAGGCAAAAACCCGCACGCCCCGCGCCCGGTCATCGTACCTCGGCGCAACTCTGGTCGGGGTGGGGAGATTTGAACTCCCGACATCTTGCTCCCAAAGCAAGCGCGCTACCAGGCTGCGCTACACCCCGGAAAAGGGCGCACATGATACCGCCGGGCGTTACCCAGGGCAACGCGGAAAGGCGTGCAACGCTCGGCCCGAATAGGTTGTACGCATTCCCTTGCGGCACCCCCCCTTTTCTGCTACAAAGCGCCTTTCATTTTTTTCAGACCGCGCAGCCAAATGGCAGTCGAACTGACCCGGAAGAGCTTCTCGCCCTATGCGCCCAAGAAAGGCGAGGAATACATGAGCACCCGCCAGAAGGCGCATTTCCGCAAGATCCTGGAGCAGGTGAAAGAGGAGCTTTCTGAAGAAATCGACCGTACCGTGCACACGATGCAGGATGAGGCAACTGTGTTTGCCGATCCGAACGATCGGGCGAGCCAGGAATCCGACATCGCGCTCGAGCTGCGCAACCGCGACCGGGAGCGCAAGCTCATCAAGAAGATCGACGAAACGATCGCCCGTATCGACGCGGGCGAGTACGGGTACTGCGAGAGCTGCGGCGTCGAAATCGGCCTGAAACGGCTCGAGGCGCGGCCCACCGCAACGCTTTGCATCGACTGCAAGACGCTCGACGAGCTGCGGGAAAAGCAGGTCGCCAAGTAGCGCGGCGAAGCGCGGCGCATCCCCGCGCCGCGCCCGGGTTCAGACTTGCTTGGCGGTCGCTTCCGGCGCCGAGACGGCCTTCATCGACAGGCGAACGCGGCCTTTGTCGTCGGCTTCGAGCACCTTCACCTTCACAACCTGCCCTTCCTTCAGGTGATCGGACACGGCGTTTACGCGCTCGTGGCTGATCTGCGAGATATGCAGCAGCCCGTCGCGTCCGGGCAGCAGCTGCACGATCGCGCCGAAGTCGAGCAGGCGCAGCACGGTGCCTTCGTAGGTTTTTCCGACTTCCACGTCGGCCGTGAGCTCGAGAATTCTCTTCTTGGCGGCTTCGCCCCCTTCGGCTACCACACACGCGATGCTCACCGTGCCGTCGTCCTCGATCTCGATCGTGGTTCCCGTCTCTTCCTGTATGCCGCGAATCACCACGCCGCCCTTGCCGATGACGTCGCGTATCTTGTCGGGGTTGATCTTGATCTTGATGATGCGGGGCGCGTAGGTCGACAATTCGTCCCTCGACCCTTCGATTGCCTGGTTCATCATCTTCAGGATCAGTAGCCGGCCGTCGCGCGCTTGGGCGAGAGCGACACGCATGATGTCTTTCGTAATGGACTCGATCTTCAAGTCCATTTGCAGGGCGGTGACCCCTCTTTCGGTGCCCGCGACCTTGAAGTCCATGTCGCCGAGGTGATCCTCGTCGCCGAGTATGTCGGTGAGCACGGCGAAGCGATTGCCTTCCTTGATCAGACCCATCGCGATGCCCGCCACGTGCGCCTTGATCGGGACGCCGGCGTCCATCAGCGCGAGGCTGCCGCCGCACACCGATGCCATGGAGGAAGATCCATTCGATTCGGTGATTTCGGAAACGACGCGAATCGAGTAGCCGAAGTCCTCCGGTGCCGGGAGCAGGCCCACCAGGGCCCGCTTCGCGAGGCGGCCGTGGCCGATTTCGCGCCGCTTTGGAGGGCCTACGCGGCCGGTCTCACCGGTCGCGTAGGGGGGCATGTTGTAATGAAGCATGAAGCGCTCGCGGTATTCCCCCGTCAGCGCGTCGATGATCTGCTCGTCGCGTCCGGTACCGAGCGTTACCGTCACGAGCGCCTGCGTCTCGCCGCGCGTGAACAGCGCCGAGCCATGCGTGCGCGGCAGTACGCCCACGCGGATGCTGATCGGCCGTACCGTGCGCGTATCGCGGCCGTCGATTCGCGGCTCACCGTCCAGGATCTGGCCGCGCACGATCTTCGACTCGAGATTGAAGAAGAGGTCCTTGACGGCGTTGATATCGAGAGAGGACTGCGAAGTCTGCGCCTCCTGCTCGAGCGCCTCGATCGCCGCGCGGCGGATCTCTACCAAGCGCGCGTTGCGTGCCTGTTTCTGCTTGATCCGGAACGCCTCGCGCAAACCGCTTTCGGCAAGCGCCTCGACGCGCGCGATCAGCGACTCTTTGTTGGTGGGGGGTTTCCAGTCCCAGGCCGGCTTGCCGGCGACCTCGGCAAGCTCGTCGATTGCGCGGATAGCGACCTGCATTTGCTCGTGACCGAAGGCGACCGCGCCGAGCATCGTGTCCTCCGAGAGTTCGAGCGCCTCGGATTCGACCATCAGCACGCCGTGCTGCGTCCCGGCGACGACGAGGTTGAGCTTCGACTCCTTGAGTTGGCTCATCGTGGGATTGAGTACGTACTGCCCGTCGACGTGGCCCACGCGGCAGGCGGCAATCGGCCCGTTGAAGGGGATGCCCGAAAGGGTCAGCGCAGCCGACACCGCGATCATCGCGGGAATATCGGAATCGATCTCCGGGTTGAGTGAGAGGACGGTGGCGACGACCTGTACTTCGTTGTAGAAACCGTCCGGGAACAGCGGCCGGATCGGCCGGTCGATAAGGCGCGAGGTCAGCGTTTCCTTTTCGGAGGGTCTTCCCTCGCGCTTGAAGAATCCTCCCGGAATTTTTCCGGCCGCGTACGTCTTCTCGACGTAGTCGACCGTGAGCGGAAAGAACTCCTGGCCGGCGCGGGGTTGGGCTGCGGCGACGACGGTCGCGAGGACCACGGTCTCGTCCATCGTGCAAAGCACGGCGCCATGCGCTTGGCGTGCGATCTCGCCCGCTTCGAGGGTGACTTCGTGGGCACCAAATGAGAACGACTTCTTGGTCGGATTCAAGGCATGTTTCCCTGTGGATGGATCGCGCCGCGGGCCGCTTGTTGCGACCTCTCAGCGCGGGTGCCGGACGAAGAACCGCAAGCGCTCAGCGGCACGATGAGCGCTTCCCGGGACGGCATCGAGGAGAGTTTACTTGCGCAGACCGAGCCGCTCGATCAGGTTGCGGTACTTGTCCGCATCCTTGCGCTTCAGATAATCGAGCAACTTGCGGCGCTGGCTGACGAGCTTGAGCAGTCCGCGCCTGGAGTGGAAATCTTTGACATGCGCTTTGAAGTGCTCGGCCAGACCGTTGATTCGCTCGGTCAGAAGCGCCACCTGCACTTCGGGCGATCCGGTGTCCTTGCCGGAGCGCTGGTACTGCTTGACCACCTGCTCCTTCTGCGCGACCTGCAACGCCATGTTCCGTACTCTCCTCGGGCAAACGCGAATTCTACCTGAACGAGGCGTTCCGTCACAAGTTTTGTCGATGTTTTTCAGCCGGTTGCATGCCGTGCTGCGGCACGGCGGTCAAACGTCGTGGTCGCAGCCGACCATCCGCGTCGGCCTCGCCGACGCCGATCAGCGATCCTTCCCCGGAGCGGTAGATGGCGCACGGCCCGGGTCCCAGACCCGTCCAGGCGACGCTCTGCCCTTTCTCGAATCGTTCCGCCGTAGCGCCGTCCAGCTCGACCCTGGGCAGGCCGGCAAGCAGCCGGTCGACGGGGAGCAGCCGCGGCTCGCGCTCCGCCGGGCCCATGGCCCGCAACGCGTCCAGGGTCATTGCATCCTCGACCCGGAATCCTCCCACGGCCGTGCGTCGCAGCGCGCAGAGATGAGCACCGGTGCCGAGCGCTTTGCCGATGTCGGCGGCGAGCGACCGGACGTACGTTCCCTTGCTGCACGAGACCCGTAACTCGACCCGTTCGCCGTCACGCCGGATCAGATCAAGACGCTGGATGTCGACCGGACGCGCCTCCAGCTCGAGCCGTACCCCCTGCCGGGCAAGCCGGTAAAGCGGCCGCCCGGCACGCTTGAGCGCCGAATACATCGGCGGAACCTGGAGTATCCGGCCCCGGAACGCCGCCAGCGCACCGTCAATCTGGGCGTCGGTCACCGCGACCGGCAGGCGTTCGATGACCTCGCCCTCCGCATCCCCGGTGGTCGTGCTCTCGCCGAGCTTCACCTGCGCCGAATATTCCTTGTCGGCGTCCGACAGGAAGGCGGCGAACTTGGTTGCTTCTCCGAACAGCACGGGAAGCAGACCGGAGGCAAGCGGATCGAGGGTTCCGGCGTGGCCGGCCTTAGACGCACCGAGCAGCCGCTTGACGGCCTGCAAGGCTGCGTTGGAAGTGAGGCCAGACGGCTTGTCCAGCAGCAGCACTGCGTCGAGCCGCCGCCTCGGCTCGCCCTGGACGCGGTTCAACGCTTGCCGCCTCCCGAAAGGCCGTCGATCAGACGCGAAAGATGCGCCCCCCGCTCGACCGACTCGTCGTATAGAAAGCGTAATTCGGGAACCGTGTACATTCGAATACGCTTCGCGAGTTGCGCGCGGATGAATCCCGCAGCCCGCCCGAGACCCTCGCTGGCCTCGCTCGCGTGATCTGCCTCGAGGCAGGTGAAGTAGACGGTCGCGTGCGCGAAATCCGGCGAGACCTCAACCCCGGTCAGCGTGATCATGCCGACTCGCGGATCGCGCAGCTCGCGGAGGAGGATCTCGGAGATCTCGCGCTGAATCTGATCCGCAACCTTGTGCGTGCGTCCGCTCTGCCGAACCATGCGGTTCGCCTTTTCTGAAAGTTTCGTGCTACGCCGCAGGTTTTCCCTGCGGCGCAGCACATCGTAGTTCTACAGGGTGCGCGCGACCTCGAGGATCTCGAACACCTCGAACTGGTCGCCCTCTTTCAGTTCGGAGAAGCTCTTGAGCGAAATGCCGCACTCGAAGCCGCCCTTGACTTCGCGCACGTCATCCTTGAAGCGCTTCAGAGAATCGATGTCGCCCGTATGGATGACGACGTTGTCGCGCAGCACGCGGACATGGGCGTTACGCTTCACGGTGCCATCGAGCACGTAGCATCCCGCGACGGTCCCGACCTTGGAAATGCGGAATACCTGGCGAACCTCGACCAGGCCGATGACCTGCTCCTTCTTCTCGGGCGCAAGCATTCCGGACAGCGCAGCCTTGATCTCCTCGACGGCGTCGTAAATGATGTTGTAGTAGCGAACATCGAGACCCGCCGATTCGATCAGCTTTCTCGCCGTGGCGTCGGCGCGGGCGTTGAATCCAATGATGACGGCACGAGACGCCATCGCCAGGTTCACGTCGGATTCGGTTATGCCCCCGACGCCCGCGTGGACGACGCTCACCTTGACCTCGTCTCCCGAAAGGCGGGTCAACGCATGGGCCAGCGCCTCCTGCGATCCCTGCACGTCCGCCTTGATCACGAGCGTGAGGACCTTCTTCTCGCCCTCGCCCATCTGCTCGAACATGTTCTCGAGTTTTGCGGCTTGCTGCTTGGCGAGCTTCACGTCGCGGAACTTTCCCTGCCGGAACAGCGCAATCTCGCGCGCCTTGCGCTCGTCGACGACGACTATCGCCTCGTCACCCGCCTGCGGAACGTCCGACAGCCCTTGAATCTCGACCGGAATCGACGGGCCCGCCGATTGGACCGGCTTGCCGCTCTCGTCGAGCATCGCCCGAATGCGGCCGAAAACGGCGCCGGTCAGCAGGACGTCGCCGCGATTGAGGGTTCCCGCTTGCACGAGCAGCGTCGCCACGGGCCCCCGCCCTTTGTCCAGCCGCGCCTCGATGACGACTCCTTTGGCCGGCGCCTCCACTGCGGCCTTCAGCTCGAGCACCTCGGCCTGAAGCAGCACGCGCTCGAGCAGCTCGTCGATTCCCTGGCCGGTCTTCGCCGAAACCGGCACGAACGGAGATTCGCCGCCGTACTCTTCCGGGACGACGCCGTGGGCGAGCAGCTCCTGCTTGACCTTGTCCGGATTCGCCTCGGGCTTGTCGATCTTGTTCAGCGCCACGACGAGCGGCACTTCGCCCGCCTTGGCGTGGTTGATGGCCTCGACCGTCTGCGGCATCACGCCGTCATCGGCCGCCACCACCAGGATAACCAGGTCGGTCACCTTGGCTCCGCGCGCACGCATGGCGGTAAAGGCCTCGTGGCCTGGCGTGTCGAGAAACGTCACCACGCCCCGCGGCGTCTCCACATGGTAGGCGCCGATATGCTGCGTAATGCCGCCCGCTTCGCCTGCGGCGACCTTCGTGCGCCGGATGTAGTCGAGCAGCGACGTCTTGCCATGGTCGACGTGCCCCATGACCGTGACGACCGGCGGTCGCGTGCGCAACTCAGCTTCGGTGTGAACCTGCGACTCGGCGAGATAGGCCTCGGGATCGTCGAGCTTGGCGGGTTTCGCCTTGTGGCCCATCTCCTCGACCAGGATGATCGCCGTCTCCTGGTCCAAGACCTGATTGATCGTGGCCATGGTGCCAAGCTTCATGAGCGCCTTGATAACCTCCGCCGCCTTCACCGCCATCTTGTGCGCGAGCTCGCCGACGGTGATCGTCTCCGGCACGGCGACTTCACGCACGACGGGTTCCGTCGGCTGGGCGAAAACCGGTTGCTCGCCGGCCGCGGATTTGTGGCGAGTGCCGCCGCGTGAATGCCAGCCCGCGACGCCGCCGCCCATGTCGCCACGCGTCTTGATCGTCCTGCGGCGCGACGTATCCTCCCGCAGCACCGTCGTCGGTTTGGCCTTTTTCGCCTTCTTGTCGGCCTTGCCTTCCTCGCCCTTCGGCTTGGTCGCGTGCAAGGTGCCTTCCGTCACTCCCGGCGCGGGCGCCGCGCCGCGCTGCTTTTCAAGCGCCGCCTGCGCTTGACGCTCGGCCTGCTTCTGCTCCACCTCGCGCCGTTCGCGCTCCTGCTTTTCGCGCAGCTCGATCGCCTGGATTTCGGCGAGCTGCTGTTGACGGCGCGCCTCTTCCTCGCGGATCTCCAGTTCCTTGGAATCGATCGACACCGCAGGCGCGACTTCTTCGACCGGGGCGGCGGGCGCTTCGGCCGCCATGGCGGCCGCCGTAAGCTCCGACGGGTCGCGCTTCACGAACACGCGCTTCTTGCGAACTTCGACCTGTATGGTTCGGGCCTTGCCGGAAGCATCCGATTTCTTGATTTCGCTCGTCTGCCTGCGGGTAAGCGTGATCTTGTTCTTGGCTTCGGCGGAGCCGTGCATCCGCCTCAAGTACGCGAGCAGCTTGGACTTGTCCTGCTCGGATAGCTCGTCTTCGGGGACGCGTTTCTCCACCCCGGCCGCACGCAGCTGCTCGAGCAGCACCGAGGGCGGAACCTTCAGCTCCACCGCAAACTGAGCGACGCTCGTCTGGGACACGTTAATGGGCCTCCTTTTGCGCCTCGTCGCTCTCGGCAGCGGCCTCACCCGCAAACCAGTGCGCCCTCGCGGCGAGAATGAGCGTCTTGGCGCGCTCGTCGTCGATGCCGGTCAGCTCCGAGAGTTCGTCGACTGCCAGGTCGGCGAGATCGTCGCGCGTCTTGACTCCGCCTTCCGCAAGCTTTGCAGCAAGCTGCGTGTCCATCCCCTCGAGCTGCAGGAGATCGGGGGCGATGCCTTCCACCTTCTCCTCGTTGGCGATCGCCGCGACGAGCAGCGCGTTGCGGGCGCGATTGCGCAGCTCGTTGACCGTATTCTCGTCGAACGCGTCGATCTCGATCAGCTCGTTGATCGGAACGTACGCGACCTCCTCGAGAGTCGAGAACCCCTCCTGGATGAGGATGTCCGCGACCTCCTCGTCGACGTCCAGCCGCTCCATGAAGAGCGCCTTGGTGCGGCTCGTTTCCTCCTGCTGCTTCTTGGCCGATTCTTCCTCGGTCATGAGGTTGATCTGCCAGCCGGTCAGCTCGGAAGCGAGCCTTACGTTCTGGCCGCTGCGGCCGATCGCGATCGCCAGATTCTCCTCGTCCACGACGACATCCATCGCGTGCTTCTCCTCGTCGACGAAGATCGACGTGACCTCGGCCGGCGCCAGCGCGCCGATGACGAACTGCGCCGGATCGGCAGACCACAGCACGATGTCCACGCGCTCACCGGCAACCTCCTGGGTCACCCCCTGCACGCGCGAGCCGCGCATCCCGACGCAAGTTCCGATCGGGTCGATGCGCTTGTCGTTGGTGTGCACTGCGATCTTGGCCCGGATGCCCGGATCGCGGGCCGCCGACTTGATCTCGAGCAGCCCCTCCTCGATTTCCGGAACCTCGAGCTCGAACAGCTTCATGATGAATGTCGGGGCCGTGCGCGACAGGATCAGCTGCGGCCCGCGCGCTTGCCGGTCGATCTTCATCACCCAGGCGCGAACTCGGTCACCGACGCGCAGGTTCTCCTTCGGGATCATCTGATCGCGCGGCAGTACGGCTTCCAGCCGTCCGGATTCGACGATGGCGTTGCCGCGCTCCATGCGCTTGATCGTTCCGGTCACCAGCTCGTCGCCGCGGCCCAGGAAATCGTTCAGGATCTGCTCGCGCTCGGCGTCCCGAATGCGCTGCAGCAGGACCTGCTTTGCGGTCTGCGCGCCGATCCGGCGCGGGTCGATCGGCTCGATCGGTTCCTCGATGTAGTCCTCGAGCTTGGCTTCGGTATTGCGCTTGAGCGCCTCGGTCAGCCCCAGCTGCGCGCTGGGCGACTCGATCGCTTCATCGGGCACCACCTTCCAGCGCCGGAACGTGTCGTACTTGCCCGTGTTGCGGTCGATCGAGACGCGTACATCGACGTCCTCGGCGTAGCGCTTCTTCGCCGCCGAGGCGAGCGCCATCTCCAGCGCCGAGAAAACGATGTCCTTGGGGACATTCTTCTCTCGGGCCAGCGCGTCCGCCTGCAGCAGCAATTCCCGTCCAAAACTCATAACAGTCCTCTACGGCTTCGGAACGAGCCGCGCCCGCTCCATGCCGTTCAATTCCAACGCCACTGTCTGTCCTTCGACTTCGACGGCCGCCGTCCCATCCTGCACGCCGCGCAGCATACCGACGAATCGCCGCCGCCCCGTTGCGTCGGGCACTCGCATCCTCACTTCCACCGTCTGGCCGGCGAAACGGCGGAAATCCTCGGGTTTGCGCAGCGGCCGGTCGAGCCCCGGAGACGAGACCTCGAGCCGGTCGTAGTCCACGCCCTCCACCGCGAACAGGCGCGACAGGTGGCGGCTGACCCCCGCGCAGTCGTCCACGGTCACGCCGCTCGGCTTGTCGATGAATATGCGCAGCAGACGCCCCCTGTTCGACACCTGCGTATCGACCAGCTCGAATCCCATGCCCGTGACGGCGGGTTCGATGATGCTTACCAAAGCGGCTCCCATGCGTTCAAATTCGACTGCTGAAACAAAAAATGGGCCGAAGCCCATCTTTTCACCCTCTTGGGCCGGTACCTCAAGATCGGCCCAGAAAACTTTTGAAGTTTAACCGAATCTTCGATCCCGGACAACGCCACATCGGGGCCCCGGGGTCACGGTTTAGGCTCCGAAACGGCTTTGAGCAGGAGACCCAGCTGTCGGTCGTCA
Organism: Burkholderiales bacterium; assembly: GCA_041576355.1. GTDB lineage: Bacteria > Pseudomonadota > Gammaproteobacteria > Burkholderiales > SG8-39 > JAOUFA01. Next base: position 1,547 of record JBFGLA010000063.1, on the reverse strand, counting down.
AGTTCCCGCCATGCGCCCGGCGCAAGGTCTCGCGGAAGCGTAATCGGGCCGTATCGAGTCCGAACGAGGCGGCTGACCTGCATGCCGACCGCCTCGAACAGGCGGCGCACCTCCCGATATCGGCCCTCCCGTATCGTGACTCCGTACCAGCGGTTGGCCGGCACATCGCCCTTGCTCGAATCCAATTCCGCGACGCGCTCGAACTTCGCGAGTCCGTCGTCGAGCCGCACGCCACCGACCAGCTGCCGGCGCTTGGCATTGTCCAACACACCCCGCGCCCGAACGGCATACTCGCGCTCGAATCCGTGGCGCGGGTGCATCAGCCGGTTCGCCAGCTCGCCCGAATCGGTGAAAAGAAGAAGACCCGAACTGTTCAGATCCAGCCGACCCACTGCGACCCATTTCCCGCCGTGTAGCGCCGGCAGCCGATCGAACACGGTTGCCCGTCCTTCCGGGTCGTCCCGGGTGACGATTTCGCCTGTCGGCTTGTGATAGAGCAGAACCCTGGGTTCGCCGCGGGGCGCGGGCAGCAGCAAGGGGCGCCCGTCCAGGGTGACGCGGTCCGAGAGGCTCGCGCGGTCGCCCAGCTGCGCAAGCCGCCCGGAGACCGCAATGCGGCCGGCCGCGATCCAGCCCTCGATTTCGCGCCGGGAGCCCAGACCTGCGGAGGCGAGCAGCTTCTGCAGCCGGATTCGCTCGCCGGGCTGAGTGGTCGCTGACCCGGCGCCCGGCAGCGCGTCCAGGCGACCGGGGCGCATCCCCCGAGCCGCCCGCGAGTCAGCTGCCGGCGCCCGCAGCGGCTTGCGCGAGCGATGCCGCTGGGTCGGAGGCATTCGCCGGCTCTGCTTGCTGGATGACGGGCTCAAGCTGAAGGGTGCTGGCGATCTCCTCGAGCGGGGGCAGTTCCTCGAGCGTGCGCAGCCCAAGGTCGTCGAGGAATTTGCGCGTGGTCGCGTACAGGGTCGGACGTCCCGGTGTTTCCCGATGCCCGACCGAATCGATCCAGCCTCTTGCCTCCAGCGTCTGGATGATCTGCGACGAAACGGTCACGCCGCGCACGTCCTCGATGTCGCCGCGCGTCACCGGCTGCCGGTAGGCGATGATCGCCAGCGTCTCGAGCACGGCGCGTGAATACCGCGGCGGCCGCTCCGGGTTGAGGCGCTCGACATAGCCCTGAAAGTCGGGGCGCGTCTGAAAGCGCCAGCCGCTCGCGAGATTGACCAGCTCGACCGCGCGCCCGCCCCAGTCCTCGCGCAGCTCTCCCAGCAGCCGGCGCAGCGTATCGGCTCCGATGTCCTCGTCGAACAACCGCCTCAGGTCGGCAATCGAAAGCGGCTCCTGCGATGCGAGCAGCGCGGCCTCGATCACTCGCTTGACTTCAGTGGGACTCAGCATTCGTCAATTTTACGTAGATCGGGGCAAAAGACTCCGACTGGCTGATTTCGATCAGCTTTTCGCGTGCCAGCTCGAGCACCGCGAGCAAGCTGACCACTAACATCGCCACTCCCCGCGACGGATCGAACAGCTCGAGGAACTCCAGCACCCGG
>JBFGLA010000062.1:0-11146 GCA_041576355.1 Burkholderiales bacterium | reverse complement strand
GTCAATATCGAGGAGATCCGCAAGCCCGAGATCGACGCGCAGCTCATCGCCGACTCGATCGCGCAGCAGCTCGAGAAGCGGATCATGTTCCGCCGCGCCATGAAGCGCGCGATGCAAAACGCGATGCGGCTCGGCGCGCAGGGAATCAAGATTATGAGCGCGGGGCGTCTGAACGGCGTCGAGATTGCACGGACCGAGTGGTATCGCGAGGGCCGCGTGCCCTTGCATACGCTGCGCGCGGACATCGATTACGGCTTCGGCGAGGCGAAGACGACCTACGGCGTCATCGGCATCAAGGTCTGGGTTTACAAGGGCGAAGTGATGCCTAAGAGCGAAGCCCAGGCGACGGCGCCGGCGGTGCCGGCGGCGATCGAGGAACCGGCGCAGCCGAAGAAGGCGAAGAAGCCCGCGCCGAAGACCGGGGCCCGTCGTGCTGCACCGCGGGACAAGGATGCGGGCGAGGCAGATGCCGCGAAGAAACCGGCCCGGCGCAGCACCGCGGCGAGGAAGGCCGAGGGCGAGGCGGCGCCGAAGCCCAAGACGACCGTCAAGCGCGCCCGCAAAATCGTCAAGGACGACACCCCGCCCGAGGGTGGCGGCGAGCAGAGCAAGGAGTAAGAAGCGATGCTTCAACCCGCACGCACGAAGTACCGCAAGCAGCAAAAGGGACGCAACAAGGGCGTCGCGACGAGCGGCGCCAGGGTCTCGTTCGGCGAATTCGGTCTCAAGGCGATCACGCGCGGCCGGCTGACGGCGCGGCAGATCGAGGCCGCTCGCCGAGCGATGTCGCGCCATATCAAGCGCGGCGGCCGGATCTGGATCCGCGTGTTTCCCGACAAGCCCGTTTCGCAGAAGCCGGCCGAGGTCCGCATGGGCAACGGCAAGGGCAATCCGGAGTTTTTCGTCTGCGAGATCCGGCCGGGAAACGTCTTGTACGAAATGGACGGCGTGAACGAGGCGCTGGCGCGCCAGGCATTCGCGCTCGCGGCGGCGAAGCTGCCGTTCAAGACGACTTTCGTTCATCGCATGCTGGGGTAAGTGTATGACTGCGACCGAGCTTAGAGGCAAGAGCGAAGGCGAGCTGCAAAAGGAGCTGGAGAGCCTGCTCAAGGCGCAGTTCAGTCTGCGCATGCAGAACGCCACCCAGCAGCTGACCAACACGAGCCAGATGGGCAAGGTGCGGCGCGACATCGCGCGCGTGCGTACCGTGATGAGGGAGAAGGCGGCGAAATGACGACGACGCAGGCAGCAGAGGCACAAGCGGTGCGCAAGCCGCGCAGGCTCATCGGGCGCGTGGTAAGCGACCGGATGCAGAAGACCGTAACCGTGCTCGTCGAGCGGCGGGTCCGGGACCCGCTGATGGGCAAGACGGTGACGCGATCGAAGAAGGTTCACGCCCATACGGAAGAGGGCGGCATCGGAACCGGAGATCTCGTCGAGATCATCGAGTGCCGGCCGCTGTCGAAGACCAAATCGTGGCGCGTCATTCGGCTGGTGGAGAAGTCGCGCAACGTCTGAGTTAGGACTTGCCCGGAGCTGGTCGTCCGGGATAGAATTGCCGCCTTTTCGCGGCTTGGAATTCTGCTTAGGCCGCGCAGCGACCCGGACGGGATCCAAAACTGGCCGTCGCCGAGGGTAACGCGGGAAAGCTCAGGGCAGGGAGTTGCAGCTCCCGAAAGGATGTGGCCCCGTTCCCGGAACCCGAGGTCACGGAAGAAGTTGGATGGAGAACAAGCAATGATTCAGATGCAGTCCATTTTGGACGTCGCCGACAACACGGGCGCGCGCGCGGTGATGTGCATCAAGGTCCTCGGCGGCTCGAAGCGCCGCTACGCCAACATCGGCGACGTGATCAAGGTGAGCGTCAAGGAAGCGGCGCCCAGAGGGCGCGTCAAGAAGGGCGAGATCTATCACGCTGTGGTCGTGCGCACGGCGAAGGGCGTGCGCCGCGCCGACGGCTCGCTCATCAAGTTCGACTCGAACGCCGCGGTGCTGCTCACGAACAAGATGGAGCCGATCGGGACGCGTATCTTCGGCCCGGTCACGCGCGAACTGCGGACCGAGCGCTTCATGAAGATCGTCTCGCTCGCGCCCGAGGTTCTTTAACCGGGTGCCGTGAGGAGAATAGAGATGCAACGCATCCGCAAGGGCGATGAAGTGATCGTGGTCGCAGGTAGCGACAAGGGCAAGCGCGGTACGGTGCTGCGCCGCGTGGACACGGAGCACCTGGTGATCGAGGGCGTCAACCGGGTGAAGAAACACCAGCGCCCGAATCCGATGAAAGGCCTCACCGGCGGAATCGTCGACAAGGACATGCCGATCCACGTTTCGAACGTGGCGCTGTTCAATCCGGCTACGCAAAAAGCCGATCGAGTCCGAGTCAAGACGCTCGCGGACGGGCGCAAAGTGCGCGTGTTCAAGTCCAGCGGCGAGCAGGTGGACGTATAAGGGCTAAGGATTATGGCTAAAGCAGCGCCTCCCAAGAAGGAAAAGGACAAGCAGAAGGAAAAGGCTCCGGCCGCAGCCGCGGCCTCGGTCGTGCCGGCGCCGCCCGCGCGGCTGCGGACCTACTACCGCGAGACGGTAGCGCCCGAGCTGATGAAGAAGTTCGGGTACAAGTCGTCGATGCAGGTTCCGCGCATCCGCAAGATCACGCTCAACATGGGCGTCGGCGAAGGGATCGGCGACAAGAAGATCCTCGAGAATGCGGTCTCCGACATGACCAAGATCGCCGGGCAGAAGCCGGTGACGACCAAGGCCCGGAAATCGATCGCCAATTTCAAGTTGCGCGCCGGATACCCGATCGGGTGCATGGTGACGCTGCGCGGAGCGCGCATGTACGAGTTCCTGGATCGCCTGGTGAACATCGCGATCCCCCGGATCCGCGATTTTCGCGGCGTCTCGAATCGCGCCTTTGACGGACGCGGCAACTACAGCCTCGGCATCAAGGAGCAGATCATTTTCCCGGAAATCGAGTACGACAAGATTGACGCGCTGCGGGGGCTGAACGTCAGCATCACCACCACAGCGAAATCCGACGACGAGGCGCGCGCGCTGCTCGCGGCGTTCCGTTTCCCGTTCAAGAGTTGAGGTACCGCCATGGCTAAGGTCGCACTCAAGAATCGCGAACAGAAGCGCCGCAAGACGGTCTTGAAGTTCAAGGCCAGACGCGAGGAGCTTCTCGACGTGCTGCACAGCGCTTCGAGCACCGATGAGGCAAAGGACGCCGCGCGCGAAAAGCTGCAGAAGCTCCCGCGCGATGCGTCGCCGACGCGGCTGCGCAATCGCTGCGCGATGACGGGCCGCCCGCGCGGCGTGTACCGGAAGTTCGGGCTCGCGCGCAACAAGCTGCGCGAGCTGGCGCTGAACGGGGCGATCCCGGGAATTATCAAGGCCAGCTGGTAAGGAGAGCCGAATGAGCATGACCGATCCGATCGCGGACATGCTGACGCGCATCCGCAACGCCCAGATGGTGGGCCACGCGGAGGTCAGCATGCCCTTGTCCACGCTCAAGGTATCCATCGCACAGGTCCTGAAGGACGAGGGCTATATCGAGGATTTCCGGATCAAGGACGACGAGCGTCCCAGCAAGGAGCTGCAGATCAACCTCAAGTATTACGCCGGGCGCCCGGTGATCGAGCGTCTCGAGCGCGTGTCGACGCCCGGACTGCGCGTCTACAAGCGGCGCAACGACATTCCGAGGGTGATGAACGGACTCGGTGTCGCGATTCTTTCGACCTCGCGCGGGGTCATGACGGACCGCAAGGCGCGCGCCGATGGCGTCGGCGGCGAAGTGCTTTGCATCGTGGCCTGAAAGAGCTTTCTCTATGTCGAGAATCGCAAAGTACCCGATCCCGGTGCCCAAGGGCGTCGAGGTGAATATCGCCGCTGGGCAGATATCGGTGAAGGGACCGCTCGGGACGATGGCGCGCGCGATGGATCCGAACGTCGGTATCGAGCGCACGGGCGATCAGTTGCTGTGCAAGGCGCTCGGAAATTCGCGCCAGGCGAACGCCATGTCCGGGACGATGCGCGCGCTCGTCGCCAACATGGTGGCCGGCGTCAGCAAGGGGTTCGAACGCAGGCTCGCGCTTGTCGGCGTCGGCTACCGTGCCCAGGCGCAGGGCGATAAGCTCAATCTCACCCTCGGCTTCTCGCATCCCGTGGTCCGCCAGATGCCGAAGGGCGTCAAGGTCGCGACGCCGACTCAGACTGAAATCGTCATCTCGGGCATCGACAAGCAGCTCGTCGGCCAGGTGGCGGCGGAAGTGCGTGCCGTGCGCGCCCCCGAGCCCTACAAGGGGAAGGGCGTGCGCTACGCGGCCGAAACGGTCGTCTTGAAAGAGACGAAGAAGAAGTAGCGAGGCGATATCATGATCGACAAGAACCTCACGCGGCTGCGCCGCGCGCGCCAGACACGGCTCAGGATCCGCGAGCTTGCGGCGGTGCGTCTGACCGTGCATCGCACGAACTCGAACATCTACGCGCAGATCATCTCGTCCTCTGGAGACAAGGTGCTTGCGAGCGCATCGACCGTGGAGAAGGACGTGCGCGAAAAGCTGAAGAACGGCGGCAACGCGAAGGCGGCCGAGCTGATCGGCCAGCGCATCGCCGAAAAGGCGAAGAAGCTCGGCGTCGAGAGCGTCGCGTTCGATCGTTCCGGGTACAAATACCACGGTCGCGTGAAAGCCCTGGCCGAGGCGGCCCGGGCCGGCGGCCTGAAGTTCTGATCGAGCGGGGTCTATCCGTATGGCGAAGATGCAAGCCAAGATGCAGCAGTCCCAGGAGCGCAGCGACGGGCTGCGCGAGAAGATGGTGGCGATCAACCGTGTCACCAAGGTCGTCAAGGGCGGTCGCGTGCTCGGTTTCGCCGCGCTGACCGTGGTCGGCGACGGCGACGGCGGTATCGGAATGGGCAAGGGCAAGGCGCGCGAAGTCCCCGTGGCGGTGCAGAAGGCGATGGAAGAGGCGCGCCGCAGGCTCGTCAAGATCAAGCTGAAGAACGGCACGCTGCACCACGCGGTGATCGGGCACCACGGCTCGGCGCGGGTTCTGATGCAGCCGGCCTCGGAAGGCACGGGAATCATCGCCGGCGGCCCGATGCGCGCGGTGTTCGAGGTGATGGGGATGACGAACGTGCTCGCCAAGTGCTTCGGCTCGACCAATCCGTACAACGTCGTGCGCGCGACGCTGAATGGCCTGCAGGCGATGAATACACCCGCCGAGATCGCGGCCAAGCGCGGCAAGAAGATCGAAGAGATCCTGGCCTGAGGGCGACGTTTATGGCGCAAAAGAAAATCAAGGTGATGCAGATCAAGAGCGTCGCGGGGTGCAAGGAAAGCCACCGCGCCACGGTGCGCGGTCTGGGGCTGCGCCGACTGAATCACACCGTAGAGCTTGCCGACACGCCCGAGGTCCGAGGCATGATCAACAAGGTCTACTATCTGGTGACGGTGGTGCCGTAGTCGGTCGGCATCGCGCCGCACCTGAATACCCGCTACACAGGAAGAATTCTCAATGCGCCTAAACGACATCAAACCTGCATCCGGCTCCAAGCGTTCGCGGCGCCGCGTCGGCCGCGGAGTGGGCTCGGGCCTTGGCAAGACCGCGGGGCGGGGGCACAAGGGTCAGAGGGCGCGCTCGGGCGGCTTTCACAAGGTCGGATTCGAGGGCGGGCAGATGCCGCTGCAGCGGCGGCTGCCCAAGCGCGGATTCACGTCCCAGACTCGGGACGACTGCGCCGAGGTGAGAACGAGCGAGCTCGAGAAGATGAAGCTCGCCGATATCGACCTGGCCGCGCTTAAAGCCGAGGGCGTCGTTCCGCACGGGGCGCTCGCTGCGAAAGTGATCCTGTCGGGCAAGCTCTCGCGCAAGGTGACGCTCAAGGGCGTGAAGGCGAGCAAAGGCGCTCGCGCCGCGGTCGAAGCCGCAGGCGGCAAGGTTGAGGACGTCGCCGCGGCCACCTGAGCCGAGGCCGCGCGCGAGGGAACCCTTTGGCGACTGCGCTCCCGAGAGCCGGCAAGGCCGGCCGCTACGGCGACCTGAAACGGCGATTGCTGTTCTTGCTGGGGGCGCTCGTCGTGTTCCGCATCGGCGCGCATATCCCGGTTCCCGGCATCGACCCGAACGTGCTCGCCGAGCTCTTCCAGGGCCAGCAGGGCGGGATCCTCGGCATGTTCAACATGTTTTCGGGTGGCGCGCTGTCGCGCTTCACCATCTTCGCGCTCGGCATCATGCCGTATATCTCGGCCTCGATCATCATGCAGCTGATGACCGCGGTGTCGCCGCATCTCGAGGCGTTGAAGAAGGAGGGCGAGTCGGGCCGGCGCAAGATCACTCAGTACACGCGTTACGGCACGGTGTTTCTCGCGCTCTTCCAGGCCACGGGAATCTCGATCGCGCTCGAATCGCAGCCTAATCTCGTGCTCGACCCGGGACTGATGTTCCGCATCACGACGGTCACCACCCTCGTGACCGGAACCATGTTCCTGATGTGGCTCGGCGAGCAGATCACCGAGCGCGGCCTGGGCAACGGCATTTCGATCATCATCTTCGCCGGCATCGCGGCCGGGCTGCCGAGCGCGATCGCCGGGACGCTCGAGCTGGTGTGCACCGGGGCGATCCATCCGCTGACCGCGCTCCTGATCGCGGCCGCCGTGGTGGCGGTGACGGGGTTCGTCTGCTTCGTCGAGCGCGGGCAGCGCAAGATCCTGGTCAACTACGCGAAACGCCAGGTGGGCAACCGGTTGTACGGCGGCCAGGCCTCGCACCTGCCGTTCAAGCTGAACATGTCGGGGGTCATCCCGCCGATATTCGCCTCGTCGCTGATACTCTTTCCCGCCACGCTGCTCGGCTGGTTCGGGGCGGCCGAAGGGATGTTCTGGCTGCGCGACATTTCGGCGACGCTCACGCCGGGTCAGCCCATCTATGTGCTTCTGTACGCCGGCCTGATCATCTTCTTCTGTTTCTTCTATACGGCGCTGCAGTACGACCCGAAGGACACGGCGGAGAATCTCAAGAAATCGGGTGCCTTTGTGCCCGGCATCCGTCCCGGGGAGCAGACCGCGCGGTATCTCGAGCGCATACTGATCCGGCTGACGCTTGCGGGGGCGATCTACGTGACGCTCGTTTGCCTGCTCCCCGAGTTTCTGATCCTGAGGTGGAACGTGCCGTTCTACTTCGGCGGCACGTCGCTGCTCATCATCGTCGTGGTGACGATGGATTTCATGTCGCAGGTGCAGGCTTACATCATGACGCACCAGTACGAGAGCCTGCTGCGCAAGGCCAACTTTAAGGGAAGCCCGCTGGAGCGTTAAGGGCTAGTAGATGGAGGCTGGGGGTTTTGTCTGAACTTTTCGCAGCGCGCGCGTGCCGAAAGGTCGCGCTGCATCGTGGTTCCTGTGGAGACCGGTTATGAAAGTAATGGCGTCAGTCAAGAAACTGTGCAGCAAATGCAAGATCGTGCGCCGCAAGCGCGTGGTCCGGGTCATATGCAGCGACCCGCGCCACAAGCAGCGCCAGGGTTGACCGACCGCGGCCGCGATACGTCGCTTGGATCGCGGTCGTAGTGCTTGATAAGGCATTGAGCAAACGGATATAATTTCAGGTTTTCTGCCCCCTGAACGGGTGAGACTATGGCACGCATCGCGGGTATCAACATCCCCAACCATCAGCACGCCGAAATCGCGCTGACCGCCATCTACGGCATCGGCCGGGTGCGCGCGCAGGCGATATGCGCCGCCGCCGGGCTGGAGAGATCGCGCAAGATCAAGGACCTCTCGGACGCCGAGATGGATCGGCTGCGTGACCATGTCGCCAAGTTCACGGTCGAAGGCGACCTGCGGCGCGAAGTGTCGATGTCGGTCAAGCGCCTCATGGACCTCGGCTGCTATCGCGGCGTTCGGCACCGCAAGGGACTGCCCGTTCGCGGCCAGCGCACGCGGACAAATGCCCGCACGCGCAAGGGTCCGCGCAAGGCGGCTATCGCAGTCAAGGCCGCGCCGAGTAAGGGCTAGCATTCGCGGGACCCGACCTCCCCGCATCCGACAAGGAACAAATATGGCAACCCGCAATCCGACTCAGCAGCAGACGCAGCAGGCAACCCGCGCGCGCAAGAAAGTCAAGAAGAACGTCGCGGAGGGGATCGCCCACGTTCACGCGTCTTTCAACAACACGATCGTCACCATCACGGATCGGCAGGGCAACACGCTCGCTTGGGCGACCTCGGGCAACGCCGGATTCAAAGGTTCGCGCAAGTCGACACCGTTCGCCGCTCAGGTGGCCGCGGAGCGCGCTGGGCGCGCAGCGCAGGAGTGCGGGGTCAAGAACATCGAAGTGCGCATCAAGGGTCCCGGTCCGGGCCGCGAGTCGGCGGTGCGTGCGCTGAACGGAATCGGACTGAAGATCGGGAGCATCGCGGACGTGACACCGGTCCCGCACAACGGATGCCGGCCGCCGAAGCGGCGCCGGGTTTGACGCGCGCATAGCAGAAGACGGTCGAGGAGAAGATATGGCAAGGAATCTGGACGCCAAGTGCCGCCAGTGCCGCCGGGAGGGCGAGAAGCTTTTCCTGAAGGGCGAGAAGAGCTTTACCGACAAGTGCGCGATCGAGCGCCGCAGCTACGCGCCCGGCCAGCACGGCCAGAAGAGCGGCATGCGCCTTTCCGATTACGGCAAGCAGCTGCGCGAGAAGCAGAAGACGCGCAGGATCTACGGCGTGCTCGAGCGGCAGTTCCGCAAGACCTACGCCGAGGCGTCGCGCTCGAAGGGTGTGACCGGCGAGCGGCTGCTGCAGCTGCTCGAGACGCGCCTGGACAGCATTGCATACCGGATGGGCTTCGGCGTCTCGCGCAGCGAAGCGCGCCAGGTCGTTCGCCACAACGGCATCCTGGTCAACGGCAAGCGCGTCAACATCCCGTCGTATCAGGTTCGGCCCGGCGATGTGATCGAGGTGGCCGACAAGGCGAAAGCGCAGCTTCGGATCAAGGCCTCGGCGGAAGCCGCCGAGTCGCGCGGCATAGCGGAATGGCTCGCGGTCGACACGAAGGGTCTGAAGGGCACCTTCAAGTCGCTGCCGGCCCGCACCGACATGGCGACGTCGGTCAATGAGAGCCTGATCATCGAGCTCTACTCGAAGTAATCACTGTAGCCCGGAGGCGATAGGCCTCCGGTCCACCCAGCACAGGACGACCCCATGCCGCAGACCGGATTTTTGAAGCCCCGCATCGTCGACGTACAGAACATCTCCGCGTATCGCGCCAAGGTGACGATGGAGCCGTTCGAGCGAGGTTACGGCCATACGCTCGGCAACGCGTTGCGACGCGTGCTGCTCTCGTCGATGCCCGGATACGCCCCCACCGAGGTGCAGATCGCCGGCGTCGTTCACGAGTACTCGACGCTCGACGGCGTGCGCGAGGACGTCGTCGACATCCTGCTCAATCTGAAGGGCGTGGTGTTTCGCCTGCACAACCGGCAGGAAGCGATCCTGACACTCAAGAAAAAGGGCGACGGTCCCGTCACCGCCGCCGATATCGAGGTCGGGCACGAGGTCGAAATCGTGAACCCGGACCACGTGATCGCGCACCTTGCGGCCGGCGGCAAGCTCGAAATGCAGATCAAGATCGAAAGCGGCCGCGGATACGTGCCCGGAAACATGCGCTACCTCCCCGAGGAGACGAAGGGGATCGGCCGCATCATCCTCGACGCGTCGTTCAGCCCGGTGCGCCGCGTGTCGTACACGGTCGAGTCCGCCCGCGTGGAGCAGAGAACCGACCTGGACAAGCTCATCGTCGACATCGAGACCAACGGCGCGATCGAGCCGGAAGAGGCGATCCGCTACGCGGCGAGAGTGCTCGTCGACCAGCTCTCGGTATTCGCGCAGCTCGAAGGTACCACGCTGCCGGCGGAGCAGCCGCGCTCGCCGGCGGTGGACCCGATTCTGCTGCGTCCGGTCGACGACCTCGAGCTCACGGTGCGCTCGGCGAACTGCCTCAAGGCCGAGAACATCTATTACATCGGCGATCTGATCCAGCGCACCGAGACCGAGCTTCTCAAGACGCCGAACCTCGGCCGCAAGTCGCTGAACGAGATCAAGGAAGTGCTCGCCTCGCGCGGGTTAACCCTCGGCATGAGGCTCGAGAACTGGCCCCCCGCCGGCCTCGAGCACGGCCGGGGCTGACCAGGAGCCGCTCATGCGCCACGGCCACGGACTTCGGAAGCTCAACCGCACCTCGAGCCATCGCCAGGCGATGCTGCGCAACATGGCGAACTCGCTGCTGCGCCATGAAAGCATCGCCACCACGCTGCCCAAGGCGAAGGAGTTGCGCCGCGTCGTCGAGCCGATGATCACGTTGGGCAAGAAGCCCTCGCTCGCCAACCGGCGCCTCGCGTACGACCGGCTGCGCGACCGCGAGATCGTGACCAAGCTTTTCGGCGAGCTCGGGCCGCGCTACGCGAAGCGCAACGGCGGCTACCTGCGCATATTGAAGAGCGGCTTTCGCAAGGGCGACAACGCCCCGGTGGCGCTCGTGACGCTGATGGATCGCCCGGAACTCGTCGCCGAGCCGCAGCCGGAGGAGAAGAAGAAAAAGGGCGAGGAGAAAAAAGCCGCCTGAGGGTACTTCTTTTCGGGCGCAACGAAGGCCGGGCCACCCCGGCCTTTTTCATTGGCGCGGATAGAATCCGCGCATGGCGGTCGTGTTGTTCACCGATTTCGGCTCGTCCGACGTGTACGTCGGACAGGTCAAGTCGGTCATCGCGGCGCTCGCTTCCCATTACCCCCGCGGCAGCGTGTTCATGGCGGTGGTCGATCCGGGCGTGGGCGGGCGGCGCGACGCGATCGTCGTCGAGACCGCGGGCCGCGCTTTCGTCGGTCCGGACAACGGGCTGCTCTCGGTCGTGTGGCAGCGTGCGCGGCGCCGGCGCTGCCGGCGCATCGTGTGGCGCCCCGATCGACTCTCGGACTCGTTCCACGGGCGCGACCTCTTCGCCCTGGTCGCGGCGCGCATCGCCGCTCGCCGCCTGCCCCGCCGCTGGCTTGCGGCAAAGCACGCTCCAGACGTGCTGCTCGACGCGCGCGATCTCGCGAGCGTCATCTATATCGATCACTACGGCAATGCGATGACCGGGCTGCGGGCTGCCGCCGTGC
>JBFGLA010000061.1:0-11151 GCA_041576355.1 Burkholderiales bacterium | reverse complement strand
GATCGCCGAAGTGACGCCGACCCGGCGCCTGGGCGGCGAAGAGGACTTGAAGGGACTCGCCGTGCTCCTCGCCTCCGACGCCTCGCGCCACATCACCGGACAGGCGATCGCCGTGGACGGCGGCGCGTCGATAATATAAGGGCCATGACCGCACCGAAGCCCGCACCGTTCGATATCGCTTTCGCGCGCGAATACCAGAAGCGCATTCCGTTCATCGGCCACCTCGGGATATTGACCGAGGCGCTCGGCGAGGGCACGGCGCGCCTTGCGCTGCCGCTCGCGCCCCAGCTCACGAACAGCTTCGGCACCGCGCACGGCGGCGCGATCATGACCATGCTCGACGTCGCGCTGTGCACCGCGGCGCGCACCCTGCATCCGGATTCGCAGGGAGTCGTGACGATCGACATGAGCACGTCTTTCATCGGCGCGGGCAGCGGCGCGCGCCTCGTTGCGGATGCGCGCGTGCTGAAGAACGGCCGCAGCATGATCTTCGTCGAGGGCGAGGTGAGGAACGAGGACGGGTCGATCGTCGCCAAGGCGATCGGAACCGTGCGCGCGCTGCACAAGGACAAAGCGTAGGCGCGGAATTCGCGCCGCCCGGCGGCTCAGGGACCCGCGGCCGGCGCCTCGAAGAGCCTCCTCCCCCTCCACAGCCACACCAGTCCTGCGAACTGCGCCGCCCACACCATCGCTATGGCCCAGGGGTAGGCCTCGGGCGCATAGCCGGCTGCGTTTTGCGGCCAGAGGTCGAGCACCAGCCCGAACGCCCACTGGCCGAGGAACATGCCGGCAAAACCGAACACGTTGAACGCCGTGTTCGCGCGCCCCGCCATTTCCTTGGGATAGCGCCGCGAAAGCAGCGAAAAGCCGAGCACCATGCCGGTGCTGCCGAACACGAAGACGCACCACAGCGCGAGCCCCGCCGCGCGCGCCCCGAGCGCGAGGAGCGCGAGGCTCACCGAAGCGAGCGCGAGCCCGCCCAGCAGCAGCGGCAGCGTGCTCGCCCCGCGCTGCGCCAGCCGGTCCGCTGCGCGGCCGAATCCGACGAAACCGACGATCATCGCGATATTCACCGCGAGCAGCCCGCGCGCCACCTCGGCCTGGGTGTAGTCCGCGACGTCGCGCAGCCAGGTCGCGATCCATAGCGTCTGCAGCGCGACCGCCGCGAACTGGCTTCCGGCGAGACACACCGAGATGCGCCGGAATGCCGCGTCGCGCATCAGCTCGGCGAGGCCGCGCAGCTGCGCCGCGAACCCCTCTCCCTTCGGCCGCGCGCTGCGCTCGGGCACCCAGAGCCAAAGTACCAGGCTCACCAGGACCGTGACCGTGGCGAAAAGCAAGAACGCATCGCGCCAGTGCCACACGCGCACCAGCCACTCGAGCGGCACGGTCGCGGTAATGCCCCCGAGCGCGCCGGCCGAAAAGGCGATGCCGTTCAGCGTCGAGATGCGATCGGCCGGATACCACAGGACGAAGGCAAGGAAAGACGACATGAGGCAAGCCGACACGCCGACCCCGATCACCGCGCGCGCCGCAACCGCGGAGGCGCCCGAATCCGCGGTCGCGAACCACACGGCACCGACCGCGGCGACGAGGAGCAGCGTCGCGTTCACCCGGCGCGGCCCGTAGCGGTCGAGAAGCAGCCCGAGCGGAAGCTGGAAGAGCGCGAAGGAGAGGAAGTACACGCTGGAGAGCAGCCCCAGCTCCCCGGCAGTGAGGCCCAGATCGAGCGCGATTCTCGGGCCGATGACCGCGTTGGCCGTGCGGTAGAGGTACGAGACGAAGTAGCCCGCGAGAAAGGGCAGCGTCACGCGCGCAAGCAGCCGGGCGGCGCCCGGCTCGGCCGGCGCGGTCAATTGCCCGGCTTCTCCAGCCCGCCGAGGTAGAAGCGGTTCCACGTCGGGCTGATGATCAGCTCGTTCACGCAGGCGCGAGGCGGAAGCATCGCGAGGTAGAGGATGGTCCTGCCGAGATCCTCGGCCTGAAGCATCCGGTCGCGCTCCTCTTTCGGCGGAGGGACGGGACGCTTTTCCAGGATCGGCGTCGCGACCTCGCCGGGCAGGATCGAGGTGGCGCGAATGCCGTGCGCGCACTCCTCGATGTTGATCGATTCGCTGAGCGCGATGACGGCGCGCTTGGTCGCGTTGTACCCCGGTCCCGTGAGCGCGACTGCGTAGCGCCCCGCCCACGAGGATACGTTGATGATCAGACCGTCCTTGCGCGCGCGCATGCCGGGCAGCACCGCGTAGCAGCAGTAGAAGAGGCCCGATAGATTCGCGGCGACGAGCTGGTCCCAGCCCTCGACCGACATGTTCCTGAGGTTGCGCTTGGCGAGGTTGGTGCCGGCGCTGTTGACGAGAATGTCGATCCGGCCGCGCCGCTTCTCGATGTCCGCGGCCGCGCGCGCCACGGCGGTCTTGTCGGTAACGTCGAGCGCGATGCTCTCGCCGCTGCCCGCAGCCCGTATTTCGGCTTCGGCGCTCTTGAGCGTCTGCGCCGTACGCCCCGAGATCACGACGTGCGCGCCGGCGCGGGCGAGCTCGATCGCGCCGGCCAGGCCGATACCCGATCCGCCGCCTGTGATCCAGGCCACCTTGCCTTTCAGCGCCGCCATCCTCCCCTCCCTCAGTCCTCGTCGATGACCACCGTGCCCGCAATCTTGTCGTGCCAGCCCTGCTTGCGGCGATCGAACGCGATCCAGATGAATCCGAGGAACAGCGGCAGCGCCGACACGAGGTAGGCGACGAAGCGCACGACGAGACGCGCGATCCTCGGCCGCTCGCCGCTGCCGGTGTCGGCGATCTTCGCTCCGACCGCCATCTTGCCCGGCGTCGCGCCGTAGTAGCGCCAGAAAAGGATCACGCCGAGCACCGGCAGCAAGGCCTGGATCACGAAATCCCAGAAGCCCGCGTAGCCTTCGCGCGCGAGAGCGCCGTACTCGCGCCCGTAGATCGCGGCAAGCAACGGCACCGTGACGACCGCCACGATGAGCCAGTCGATGATCGCCGCGAGCAGGCGCCTCCAGAATCCAACGTACACGACGCGGGGCTGCACCGCCGCATCGCCCGCCACCGGCAAAATCGCCATCACGCCAGCTTCACGAGCTGCTTGCCGAAATTCTGCCCCTTCAGAAGCGCGACGAGACCCTTGGGCGCGTTCTCGATGCCCTCGAGCACGGACTCGCGGTATTTGAGCTTACCCTGCGCGAGATGCCCGGCGAGCGCCTTGAGCGCCTCGCCGTAGCGGTCCTTCCAGTCGAACACGATCATGCCCTGCACCTTGATCCGGTTGACGAGGATCGAGCGGAACATCTTCACGCCGTAAGGCTCGGTCGCGTTGTACTCGGAGATCAGCCCGCACACGACGATGCGCGAGAAGGGGTTCATCACCTTGAGCATCGTGTCGAGCGTCTCGCCGCCGACGTTCTCGAAGTACACGTCGACACCCTTGGGACAGGCCTCCTTCAAATCGCGGTTCAGGTTGCCCGCCTTGTAGTCGATGCAGGCATCGAGCCCGAGGTCATTCACTACGTAGTCGCACTTCTGCTTGCCGCCGGCGATCCCGACCGCGCGGCAGCCGGCGATCTTCGCCAGCTGCCCGACTACGCTGCCGACCGCGCCCGAGGCGGCCGAGACCACGACCGTCTCGCCGGCCTTGGGCTGCCCGATTTCCTTGAGGCCGAAATACGCCGTCATCCCCGGCATTCCCAGAACGCCGAGGTAATACGACAGCGGCGTCCGAGTGCCGTCGACCTTGTTGAGCTCGGCCCCCTTCGCGCACCCGTAGAGCTGCCAGCCCAGCTGCGTCAACACCTTGTCACCCTGCGCGAAACCCGGTGACTTCGACTCGATGACCTCGCCGACCGTCTGCCCGACCATGACCTCGCCGATGTCGACGCCTTTGACGTAGCTCTTTGCGTCGCTGATACGGCCGCGCATGTACGGATCGAGCGAGAGCCACAGGTTCTTCACCAGCACCTCACCCTCGGCCGGGCGCGGCCGCTGCGATTCGACCAGTTTGAAGTTCTCCGGGGTGACCCAGCCGGCGGGGCGGCTCGCAAGAGTCCAGGCTTTGTTCGTTGTCATCTTCCCTCCAGGGTGGCGAAGCGTTCGAGGTGGTGATCGGCGTCGCCGAACTGCCGCTCGATGATGGTCAGGCGACGGAAAGCGTGGCTCACCTTCATCTCCTCGCTCATACCCATGCCGCCGTGCAGCTGCACCGATTCCTGGCTGATGTGGCGGCAGGCGTCGGCGATCCGGATCTTCGCCGCCGAGATCGCGCGTTTGCGTTCCACGACATCGGTCGCGGTGTCGGCCTTGCTCGCGGCGAGGGTGGCCATCGAGCGTGCCTGCTCGGCGGCAACGAACATATCGACCATGCGGTGCTGCAACGCCTGGAAGGTGCCGATCGGCACGCCGAACTGCTTGCGCGTCTTCAGATATTCGAGCGTCGCCTCGTTCGCGTACTTCATCGCGCCGACCGCCTCGGCACAGACGAGCGCGGTGGCGAAATCGACCGCCTCCTCGATTGCGCCGAGCGCCTTCCCCTCGCCGCCGAGGAGCGCATCCGCGCCGACCTGCACGCGCTTCAGAGCCACGTCCGCGGCGCGTACGCCGTCGAGGGTGCGGTAGGGTTTCAGCGCCACGCCCGCCGCCTTGCGCTCGACGAGAAAGAGGCTCACGCCTGCGCCGCTCGTCGCCGAAACCACCAGCCAGTCGGCGCTCGGCGCGCCGAGCACCACTTTCTTCTCGCCCTCGAGCGTCCAGCCGCCGGCCGCCTTCGTCGCAAGCGTAGCAACCCGCGCGAGGTCGTAGCGCGCGTCCTTCTCGGTGTGCGCAAAAGCGAGCTTCAGCTTGCCTTCGGCGATCCGCGGCAGGATCGCCCGCTTCTGCGCGTCGCTGCCCGCGCGCGCGACGAGGCGCGCGCCCAAGCCGATCGTCGCAAGATAGGGCTCGACCACGAGCCCCTCGCCAAAGGCCTCCATCACGGACATCAAGTCGACCGCGCCGCCGCCGAAGCCGCCGTAGTCGGGCGCCAGCGGCAGCGCGAGCAGCCCCATGTCGGCGAACGTGCGCCAGACGTCCTCGCTGTAGCCTTCGGCGGAGGCGAGGATCGCCCTGCGCTGCTCGAAGTCGTAGTCCTTCTGCACGAAACGGCGCACCGAGTCCGCCAGAAGCTGCTGCTCTTCGTTGTAATCGAAATTCATAGGCCGAGAGTCATCTTCGCAATGATGTTGCGCTGGATCTCGTTCGATCCGGCGTAGATCGTCGTTTTCCTCATGTTGCAGTAGCGCGGCGCGAGCGACGCGGTGAATGGGTCCAAGTCCTGCGCGCCACCTTCGAGCGGCTTGAACGGCTGCGCGAGCGGGCCGACCGCCTGCATCATCAGTTCCGAAAGCGATTGCTGGATCTCGCTGCCCTTCATCTTGAGCATCGAGACGTCGGCTCCGGGCGGCTGCCCGGTGCGGCGCATCTGGTCGAGGAACCGCAGGTTGGTGATTTCGAGCGCGATCAGCTCGACTTCCAAGCGCGACACCTTGTCGCGAAAACGCACATCCTCGATGAGCGGCTTGCCGTCCTTCGTCTGCTCCGCGGCGAATTCCTTCAGTTTCGCGAGCTCGCGCTTGGAGGCGCCGATCCGGCCGCTGTTCATGCGCTCGTGGCCGAGCAGGTACTTCGCCACCGTCCAGCCCTTGTTTTCCTCGAAGACCAGGTTCTCGACCGGCACTTTCACGTCGTCGAAGAACACCTCGTTCACCTCGTGCGCGCCGTCCATGAGGATGAGCGGGCGCACCGTGATGCCCGGAGTCTTCATGTCGATGAGCAGGAACGAAATGCCTTCCTGGCGCTTCGCGGCGTTCGCGTCGGTGCGAACCAGGCAAAAGATCCAGTCGGCGTAGTGGCCGAGCGTCGTCCAGGTCTTCTGGCCGTTCAGCACGTAGTGATCGCCTTGAAGCACGGCGCGGGTCTTGAGCGAGGCGAGATCCGAGCCCGAGCCCGGCTCGGAGTAGCCCTGGCACCAGAAATCCTCGCCGTCATAGATCCTCGGCAGGAAGCGCTTCTTCTGCGCCTCGGTGCCGAACTTGAGCAGCACCGGCGCGCACATCAGCAGGCCGAACGGCACCAGCGGCGGCGTTCCCGCGTAGCCGCACTCCTCCTCGAAAATGTAGCGCTGTACGATGTTCCAGCCGGTGCCGCCCCATTCCTTCGGCCACGAGGGCGCGACCCAGCCGCGCCGGGCGAGGATCTTGTGCCAGCGCACCAAATCCTCCTTCGACAAATGCTCGTAGTCGGCGACTTTGGCGCGCAGCTCCGCGGGAAGGTTGGCGGCGAGCCAGGCGCGCACCTCGTCGCGGAAGGCGAGTTCCTCGGCAGAGTAGTTGAGATCCATAGGAGCCTCCTCGGGCGCGGCCGGCTCACGCCGCGTTGAACAGTCGAAGTCTAGCGCAGCGCTCAGACGATGGTGACACCGCCGTCGGCGACGATCGTCTGGCCGGTGACGAACGCCGCCGCCTCCGAGGCGAGAAAAACCGCGATCCCGCCGATGTCGCGCGGCTCGCCCAGGCGCCTGAGCGGCGTCGCCTGCTCGCGCTCGAAGCGGCGCTTGTCGTCCTCCCAGAGGGCGCGCGCGAACTCGGTCCGGATGAGCCCGGGCGCGATCGCGTTGACGCGCACGTTCTTCGGCCCCCATTCGGCGGCGAGGTTCTTCACCAAGTGATGGTCGGCCGCCTTGGAAATACCGTACGCGCCGATCACGGTGTTCGCAATGACGCCTGCGACCGAGCCGATGACGATGTAGCTGCCGCCGCCGCGCTCGGCCATCCCCGGCAGCGTCAAATTGGCGAGCCAGAGCGCGCTTTTCACGTTGTTGACGAAGATCTTGTCGAACGCGTCGTCGGGCAGCGCCGCGAGCGGCCCGTAATAGGGGTTCGCGGCCGCGTTTGCCACCGCAATGTCGATCCGCCCCCACTCCTTGATCGTGCGTTCGACCAGCGAGCGCAGGTCGTCCTTCTTCGACACGTTGCACGGCTGCGCGATCACCGGCCAGCCCTGGCGCTCGAATTGGGCCCGGACAGCGTCGCAGGCCTCGGCCTTGCGGCTGGAAACCACGACCCTGGCGCCTGCGCGGGCCATTTCCTCGGCGATCGATCGTCCGATCCCGCGGGTCGAGCCGGTCACGAGCGCCACTTTGCCGCTCAGGTCAAACAGGGGTTGATGCATGAGAACTCTAGGGGCGATAACGGGGCGGGTGCAAAGGATAATCGCGCCCAACCGGGAAACCAGAGGCGCTGAGGGCCTGTTTGGGCGGTTTTGCTATGCGAAACGTGATTCGACTAAATTGACATGGAGGCCCCACGGACCGAATATCGGAATGCGAAACACACGATCCCATAGACGCCGCGCCTTCCCAGGCAGTCGCTCGCCACGGGCCGGCACACAAAAAACGGAGAAGCCAATCATGGGTGCGCCCGAGCCTAACGTCCCGCTTTCCACTTCCCATTCCGCATTCAGCTACGAGCACGAAGGCGACCGGCAATTCGCGACCACCCTCGCTCGCGGCCTGGAGGTGCTGCGCAGCTTCACACCTCTGGAGCCGATGCTCGGCAACAAGGAGATCTCGGTTCGGACCGGGCTACCGAAGCCGACCGTGTCGCGCCTCACTTACACGCTGACCAAGCTGGGGTATCTGCGCCACAATATGCGGCTGGGCAAGTACCAGCTCGGCTCGGCCGTGCTCTCGATCGGCTACCCGCTGCTCGCCTCGATGAACGTACGCCAGGTGGCGCGGCCGTTCATGAAGGAGCTGGCCGACTATTGCAACGGCTCGGTGTCGATGGGTGTGCGCGACCGCTTGAACATGGTCTACGTCGAATCGAGCCGCAGCGGCAATGCGCTCACCACGCTCCCCGACATCGGCACTTCGGTGCCGATCGCGCAGGCGACCATCGGCCGCGCCTTCCTCGCCGCGTGCACCCCGGCCGAGCGCGAGGGAGTGCTGAACCAGATGAAGGTGAAGGAGCCCGAGAACTACCGCAAGTACCGCGCGTCGATCGAAACGGGGCTCGAGGACATCCGCGCGCGGGGCTTCTGCGCCTCGCTCGGCGAGCTGCGGCGCGAGGTCTACGCTGTCGGCGTCCCGATGCGCCGCACGGTGGACGGCGAGATCGCCGCCTTCAATTGCGGCGTGCCCGCCTTCACGCTGAAGAAGGGGCAGCTCGAGGACGACATCGGGCCGCGGCTGGTCGCGATGGTGCGCAACATCGAGGCGGCGCTCGGCCTGCACTAGCGGACTTGGCGCCCCGGTAGAAGCGAGCGCTCGCCGCGCGCTCAGCCGTCGTCAGGACACGGCGCGCAGGCGCGGCGGGACCACCTCGGCCTGCGGCTGAGCCCTGTCCGGGTGAGCACCCGCGAGATACTCGTCGAGCGGCACAGGCCGGGCAAAGAGATAGCCCTGCGCGAAATCCACCCCGAGCGAACGAAGCGCATCGAGCGTGTCGGCCCGGTCGACGAATTCCGCGATGATCTTCTTGCCCAGGGTGCGACCGATCTCCGTGATCGATTTGACCATGGCCCGATCGACCGGGTCGTCGACCATGCCGCGCACGAACTGGCCGTCGATCTTGAGATGGTCGATCGGAAGCTGCCGCAAGTATCCGAAGGAGCACAGCCCGCTGCCGAAATCGTCCAGCGAAAACCGGCAGCCCAGCGCGGCGAGCGTCTTCATGAAACGCTGCGCGCGGTTGAGGTTCGCGATCGCGACCGTCTCGGTGACCTCGAAGCAGATCTTCTCGGGCGGAACCTTCGACTCGCCCAGCATCGCCAGCAGCTGGTTCAAGAACTCTTCGCTGCCGAACGAATGCCCGGAAAGGTTGATCGCGCACAGTCCCAGCCGTGCGACGAATTCTGGCCGCGCCGAAAGGCGTTGCAGGGCATGGCGCACGACCCAATGGTCGACCCGAGAGGACAGATGATAGCGCTCGGCCGCCGGCAGGAACGCGCCCGGCGCGACCAGATCGCCCGACTGATCGCGCATCCGGATGAGCAGCTCCACGTGCAGCCGGGGCGTCCTGACTTCGCGTAGCGGCGCGATGTCCTGCGCCCAGAGCTCGAAGCGCTGGTTCTCGAGCGCATCCTCGATGCGCGCCACCCACTGCATCTCGCTGCGGCGCCGCGACAGCACCTCGTCTTCCTGGCAGTGGACGTGGACGCGGTTGCGGCCTTCCTCCTTGGCGACGTAACAGGCCGCGTCGGCGGCGCTCATGACCGAGGCGAAGCCCTCGACCGTTCCGTCGATCGGAGCGAGCCCGATGCTCGCGCCGATGTGAAAGGACTTCTCCTTCCACGCAAAGCGGAACTCGTTGATCGCACGGCGCACGCCGTCGGCGACGCGCTGCGCGTCCTCGAGCGCACAGTGCTCCAGCAGCAGGCCGAACTCGTCACCGCCAAGGCGCGCGAGGGTATCGCGCTGGCGTATGCGCGCGCGCAGGAGCTGGGTCAACTGGCGCAGCAGCTCGTCGCCGGCGTCGTGCCCGCAGGTGTCGTTCACGACCTTGAACTGATCGAGGTCGATGTAGCAAAGGGCATGCGTCACCGCCGCGCCCCGCGTGGCGGCGATCGCGCGCGCGACGCGCTGCTCGAACTCGCGCCGATTGACCAGGCCGGTCAAGGCGTCGTGCGTGGCGTGGTAGGAAAGCTGTTCGGCGAGCTGGTGTGCCTCCGTAACGTCCTCGCACACGATGAGAAACTGGCTCTTACCCTCCTCGTCGCCGACCCGACGAGCCGACATTCGCACCCAGAGGTCGCTCTCATCGCGGCGCAGCATCCGCTCCTCGAAATGGTGCACGCCGGCCTCGCTCCCGACGTCGCGCGAGAACTGTTCCAGCAACCGGCTGACCGCATCGTCCGGAAACAATACGGTCAGCTCGCGACCGACCAGCTCTTCGATCGAATAGCCGATATGGTCGGCGCCGAACCGGTTGATCGAGGCGATCCTGCCCTCCTGGGTCAGCGTGAGGTACATCGAGGGATTGTTGTCGTACAGCGCCCGGAAGCGCCGCTCGCTCTCACGCAAAGCCAGTTCGGCGCGCTTGCGATCCGTGACGTCGATGACGGTTCCCTGGATCGCGACTTTGCCCTTCCACTCGATGCGTCGGACCGACGACTGCAGTGTGATGATGCTTCCGTCCTTGCGCACTGCGTCGTGCTCGTACACGTCCGGCACCGGCCTGCCTTCCAGGCGGGCGCGCCGGATCTCCCCCATCCGGGGCAGTTCGTAGGGCGCGATATGCTGCTCGAACGAGGGCAGCGCGAGGATCTCCTCGGGCGAATCGTGCCCCATGATCCGAACGTAAGCACGGTTGACGAAGAGCGGCTTCCAGTCCGGGCTCATGATGCGAATTCCCTGAATGGATCCCTCGATCAGATTGCGGAACTCCTCTTCGCTGCGGGCAAGCGCCGCCGTCGACTCGACCTCGGCGGTGATGTCGGCGCCGACTCCGCGGTAGCCGCGGAAAGCGCCGCTCTCGTCGAACACCGGCTTGCCGGAGATGCGGGCATACCGCTCCCCGCGCTCGCCTTGCATCACGCGATACTCGAAGCCCCGGAACGGCCGGCGCGCCTCAAGGTCGGCATGATGGCGCGCCCACTTTTCGGGATGGTTGATCTCGTCCGGCGAGCGAATCTGGCCGCGGTGATGGCCGAGCATTTCCTCCGGCTTGATCCCCAGGACGTCGGTGACGCGTGCGGACAAGTAGGTGAAGCGCAACTCCGCGTCCATCTCCCAGTACCAGTCGGAGGCGACTTGCGCGAAATCGCGAAAGCGCTGTTCACTGCGGTGGGCGGCCTCAAGCGCAAGCGTCAGCTCTTTTCGAGTGGCGATCATCGAATAGAACGCCGCCGTGAACCGGCGCACAGCGACGGTCATGGAAACCGCCGCCGCAGACAGCCCGAAGCCGACCTTGCCAAAGAACCGGTTGCGCATGACACACCCCGGCCGCACGACACCGCCCCGTCTTCTGGACGGCCCTCGTGAGACCCCAGCACCCCTCCTGATCTGTGGATTTACAGTCTGTATCGGCGCCCCGCGCGCGATCTTGAGATTCGCCGCGGCTGATAACATCCCAGGTCTGCGCGCCCGGCCGGCCCGGCGCGG
>JBFGLA010000060.1:0-11195 GCA_041576355.1 Burkholderiales bacterium | reverse complement strand
GCGCAAGCTCCGCAACCGACAAGCCGGAGAGCACCGCGAGCGCGGTGCGCGCGCCGACGCCCGAGACCTTGATCAGTTGGCGGAAGGTCGCGCGCTCTTCCAGCGAGCCGAATCCTTACAGAACGTGCGCATCCTCGCGCACGACCAGATGCGTGTACAGCACAACCGGCTCGCCCGCGGCGGGCAGGCCGTAGAACGTGCTCATCGGAACGTCGATCTCGTAGCCGATTCCGCCGACATCGACCAGCACCTGCGGCGGATGCTTCGCCGCGAGACGCCCCTTCACCTGGCCGATCATGCGAGGCGACCGCGTCTACGGCGCATGCCGCGCGTCGAGAGGGCGCCGAGCCGGGCGCCGTGCGCGTGGCAGATCGCGCAGGCAAGCGCGTCCGCGGCATCGGGACTCGGATCGCCGGGCAGCGCGAGCAGCCGCCTCACCATGTGCTGGACCTGTTCCTTGCGCGCGTGGCCGTTGCCGACCACGGATTGCTTGACCTGCAGGGCAGTGTACTCCGCGACCGGCAACCCCGCGAGCACTGCGGCGCAGATCGCGGTTCCGCGCGCCTGACCGAGCGCGAGCGTCGATTGCGGGTTGGCGTTAACGAAAACTTTCTCGACCGCGACTTCGCCGGGCTCGTGCGCGGCGATGATCTCGCCCAGCCCTTGCAGAATCGCTTTCAGTCTCGCAGCGAGCTCGCCTTCGCCGGATCGCACGCAGCCGCTCGTCACATAGGCCAGGCGCCCGCGGTCGCTCTCGATCAGACCAAAGCCCGTGATCTTGAGGCCGGGATCGATGCCGAGGATGCGCAGGGCCGGCATACGGGATCAGGCCTCGTCGAGCACCGCGGTGGTATACACACCCTGGACGTCGTCCAGGCTTTCGAGCGCGTCGAGCAGTCTGCGCATCTTCGCCGCGTCCTCGCCGGCGAGCACATTTTCCGCCGTCGGCTTCATCGTGATCTCGGCGAGTTCAGGCTTGAGCCCCGCTGTCGCGAGCGCCTGCTTCACGGCGGCGAAATCCGCCGGCGCGCAGACGAGCTCCACCGAGCCGTCGTCGTTCTTGATCACGTCTTCCGCGCCCGCATCGAGCCCGGCTTCCATCACCTTGTCCTCGCTCGTCCCCGGCGCGAACACGAACTGGCCGCAGTGCTTGAAAAGAAACGCCACCGCGCCGTCCGAGCCAAGGTTGCCGCCGTTCTTCGTGAAGGCGTGCCGCACCTCGGCCACGGTGCGCGTGCGATTGTCAGTCAGGCAGTCGACCATGATCGCGGCGCCGCCGACCCCGTAACCCTCGTAGCGAATCTCCTCGTAGGACACGCCTTCCAGGTCACCCGACCCGCGCTGGATCGCGCGCTGAATGTTGTCGTTCGGCATGTTTTGCTCGCGCGCCTTGTCCATCGCGAGACGCAGCCGTGGATTGCCCGCAGGATCGCCGCCGCCTAGGCGCGCGGCGACCGTGATTTCCTTGATGAGACGCGTGAAAATCTTGCCCTTCTTCGCGTCCGAGCGCTCCTTGCGGTGCTTGATGTTCGCCCACTTGCTGTGACCGGCCATGGAGTGCTTGGGAAAACTCGATCGGAGAATTTATAATTTTACTGTCATGCCCGCCCCGCTGCTCGTCGCCAAGAACAGAAAGGCCGAGTTGCATCTGCTGCCGGCGCTCGGCAACCGCCACGGACTGATCACGGGGGCGACCGGTACCGGCAAGACCGTGACACTGCAGACCCTGGCGCACGGGTTCTCCTCGATCGGAGTGCCGGTGTTCATGGCCGACGTCAAGGGCGACCTGTCGGGGATGGCGCAGCCCGGCGGCGGCAATGCCAAGGTCGCAGAGCGCATCAAGTCGCTCGGTACGGAAGTCGCGTTCGAGGCCTGTCCGGTCGCGTTCTGGGACGTCTTTGGCGAGGCCGGGCACCCGGTGCGGGCGACCGTGTCCGACATGGGGCCGCTCCTTTTGTCCCGGATGCTGGGCCTGAACGATACCCAGGAGGGCGTGCTCGCCGTCGTCTTCAAGATCGCGGACGACAATGGTCTGCTGCTCCTGGACATGAAGGACCTGCGCGCGATGCTGCAGTTCGCCGGCGACAACGCGGCCCAATTCAAGACCCAGTACGGCAACATCTCCGCGGCCTCGGTGGGCGCGATCCAGCGCGGGCTGCTCCCGCTGGAGAGCCAGGGCGCAGCCAAGTTCTTCGGCGAGCCGATGCTCGACATCGCCGACCTGATGCAGACCGATGCGCGCGGCAAGGGCGTGGTCAACATCCTCGCCGCCGACAAGCTCCTCCATTCGCCCAAGGTGTATTCGACTTTTCTGCTGTGGATGCTGGCGGAGCTCTTCGAGCAGCTGCCCGAGGTGGGCGACCCGGACAAGCCCAAGCTCGTCTTCTTCTTCGACGAAGCGCACCTGCTTTTCGACGAGGCGCCCAAGGCGCTGCTCGACAAGATCGAGCAGGTCGTTCGGCTCGTGCGCTCCAAGGGCGTCGGCGTGTATTTCGTGACCCAGAATCCGCTCGACATACCCGAGTCGGTGCTCGGACAGCTGGGTAACCGAGTTCAGCACGCGCTGCGCGCCTTCACCCCGAAGGACCAGAAGGCGGTGCGGACCGCGGCCGAGACGCTGCGGCCGAATCCCAAACTCGACGCGGCGCAGGCGATCATGGAGCTCGGCGTCGGCGAAGCGCTCGTCTCGTTCCTAGACGAGAAAGGGCGGCCGAACGTCGTCGAGCGCGCCTTCATCGTGCCCCCGGGCAGCCACATCGGCCCGATCACGCTCCAAGAGCGGCGCAGGATCGTCGAAGCGTCGACGATCTTCGGCCACTACGAGAAGTCGATGGACCGCGAGTCGGCCTACGAGAAGCTGAAGGCGAGGACAGACGCGCTCCAGCCCGCACAGCCGACGCAACCCGCAGGCGGCACCGGCGGCGTGCTCTCCGATGTGCTATTCGGCAAGACGGGTCCGCGCGGCGGCCGGCAATCCCAAGGCATCGTCGAGGCGATGGCGAAGAGCGCCGCACGCGCGATCGGCTCGGAGCTCGGGCGCAAGGTGCTGCGGGGCGCGCTCGGCTCGATACTCGGCGGCGGTAAGCGCCGCTAGTCGGCGCTCGTGCCGTTGCAGCTTGGGCGCCGGCCGATATCGGTTGTGGGGAATCGCTTTCGCGCTCGCGGGAGTGGTCGGCTTCTCGTTCCGCCCCGTACTGATCAAGCTTGCGTACGCAGTCGAAGCGGCCGACCCGGTAAGCCCGGTGACGCTTCTCTTTCTTCGCATGATGCTCGCGCTGCCGTTCTTCGTCGCCGTGGCCTGGTCGCGACGCGCGCAGGAGCCCCGGCTCGGCGCCCGGGACTGGGCCGCGATCGCGGGGCTCGGATTCATCGGCTACTACCTCGCGAGCTTCCTCGATTTCATCGGGCTGCAGTACGTCGGCGCCGGAATCGGACGATTGATCCTGTTCCTGTACCCAACGCTGGTGCTCGCGCTCTCGTTCCTGTTCCTGCACAAGCGCCCCAACCGGCGCGAGCTCGCCGCGCTCGCGGCAAGCTACGCCGGTATCGCGCTGGTGGTCTCGAACCAGCTCGGAACGAGCGCCGAGGGCAAGCTTTTCCTCTTCGGCGTGCTGCTCGTGTTCGGCTCGGCGTTGTGCTACGCGATCTACCTCGTCGCCGGCAGCCAGATGGTGCAGCGCATCGGCTCGATGCGATTCACCGCGTACACGATGATCGTCGCAACCTTGCCCGCCGTGCTGCAGTTCTTCCTCCTCGAGCCGGTCTCGGCGCTGGAGCTCCCCGCCGCCGTGTGGGGGTATGCGATCGTGATGGCCGTCTTCAGCACGGTGCTGCCGGTATTCTTCGTGGCGGAAGCCCTCAAGCGCATCGGCGCCAACCACTTCGCGCTCATCGGCGCCGCGGGCCCTGTGACGACCGCGCTCGCGGGGGCGATCGGGCTGGAGGAGCCTATAACGGCGCTGCAGGCCCTCGGCGGGGTGCTCGTCATCCTCGGCGTGCTGCTTGTTTCGCTCAAGCCCGCGGCAAAGTCCGCGCCCATGCGCTAGATTCGCCCGACGCAAACTAAGGAGGCAGAGATGGATCTCGGTATTCGAGGCAAGACGGCGCTCGTATGCGCCGCTTCGAAGGGACTCGGCAAAGGCTGCGCCCTGTCGCTCGCACGCGAGGGAGTCGACGTCGTGATCACGGCGCGCGGCAAGGAAGCTCTCGAAGCGACCGCGGAGGAGATCCGCAAGGCCACCGGCGTCAAGGTCACCGCGGTGGCGGGCGATATCACCACGACCGAAGGCCGCAAGCTTGCGCTCGCCGCCTGCGCGCAGCCGGATATCCTGGTCAACAACGCCGGCGGCCCGCCCCCCGGCGACTTCCGCAACTGGACGCGCGAGGACTGGATTCAAGCGGTGGAGGCGAACATGCTCACGCCAATCGAGCTGATCAAGGCGGTGGTTGACGGCATGATCCGAAACCGGTTCGGCCGCATCGTCAACATCACGTCGGGTGCGGTGAAGGCGCCGATCCCGGAGCTCGGATTGTCGAACGGCGCACGCACCGGGCTCACCGGTTTCGTCGCGGGAATCGCGCGCCAGACGGTTCAGCACAACGTCACGATCAACAACCTGCTCCCGGGCGCGTTCGACACCGACCGGCTGCGCTCGAACCTCGCGTTCAACGCCAAGAAGCTCGGCAAGACTCCCGAGGAACTCGGCAAAGCGCGCATGGACGCCAGTCCGGCCAAGCGCTTCGGGACGATCGAGGAGTTCGGCAACGCCTGCGCCTACCTGTGCAGCGCGCAGGCCGGCTTCATCACCGGCCAGAATTTCCTCATCGACGGCGGCGTGTACCCCGGGACGTTCTAGGAGTTCGCGCCCGTACCGGCGGGCGTCAGATCTTCAGCAGGTGCTGCTCGAGCGGCAGCTTTCTCAGGCGCCGGCCGGTGAGAACCGCCACCGCATTCGCGACCGCAGGAGCGACCGGCGGCAGGCCCACCTCGCCGATCCCGCCCGGGCGGTTTTCCGTCACCAGCACC
This sequence comes from Burkholderiales bacterium, assembly GCA_041576355.1. Lineage (GTDB taxonomy): Bacteria > Pseudomonadota > Gammaproteobacteria > Burkholderiales > SG8-39 > JAOUFA01. The sequence continues at coordinate 6,169 of JBFGLA010000060.1, read as the reverse complement.
TTGACCTGGACGCGCGGCGCCTCGTTCATGCGCAGCACGGGATAGTTGTGGAAGTTCGATTGCAGCGGCTGCCCGCCGCGGATGCTGATCCGCTCCATCAGCGCGTGGCTCAAGCCGAACATGACCCCCGACTCGATCTGCGCCGCGACGTTTTTCGGTTGCAGCGCGACGCCGCAATCGACCGCGCACCATACTTCGTGCACGGTGATTTTTCCGGTAGTGCGATCGACCGACACCTCGGCGACTTCGGCAATGTGGCTGTTCCAAGCATCCGAGTAGGCGATTCCCAGCGCGCGCCCGGGACGGCGCTTCCCCCACTCCGCCATGCGCGCAGCCTCCTCGACCACCGCACGCGCGCGCGGCTCCCCTGCCAAGAGCGCAATTCGATACTCGATCGGGCTCTTGCGCGCGGCCGCGGCGAGCTCGTCGATGAAAGTCTCGATTGCGAACTTGGTATAGCCGACTCCGACACCGCGCCAGAAGCCGACGTCGACGCCGCGCTGCTCGCGCAGGTAAGTCAGGACCCGGTTCGGGATCGCGTACTTGAGGTGGAACGCGCCCTCGTTCACCGCGGCGTCGCGCCCGCCCGCTTGCTCGAACGCGGAGGGAAACACTCGCGCGATGATCGACTCTCCCACGATCCGGTGGCGTAACGCGACCAGGTGCCCCTCGGCGTCAAGCGCGGCGCTCAAGTGCTGCGCCACGAGCGGACGGAACTTGTCGTTCTGGATATCGTCCTCGCGCGCCCAGACGACTTTCACCGGCCGGCCCGGAATCGCCCTCGCGAGCAGCGCCGCGTCCACCGCGTAGTCCGCGTCGATGCGCCGGCCGAAGCCGCCGCCGAGCAGCGTGACGTGGCAGGTGACGTTCTCGGGCCGGATGCCCGCAGCGCGCGAGACGGCCGCGGTAAGTATCGACGGAGACTGGGTCGGCGCCCAGATTTCCAGCCTTTCGCCGTCGACGCGCGCAGTACAGTTCATCGGCTCCATGCACGCATGCGCGACATGCTCCGAGGTGTATTCGGCGCGGAGGACTCTCGCCGCGCCGATGAGTGCCCCGTCCGGATCACCGATCCTTTCGTATTCGACTCCGGTGTCGGCGAAGTTGCGCGCCCGCACCGCGTACTCGGCGAGCGCCTTGTCGCTCGTGTAAGTACGGGCCTTGGCGCGGTGCGACCACTCACCCCGCAGCGCCGCCCGGCCCTTGCGCGCCGCCCAGTAGCTGTCCGCGACCACTCCCACTCCGTACGGAAGCTGAACGACCGCTCGCACGCCGTCGACCCGGCGCGCTGCCGAGTCGTCGAACTTCTCGAGCGTTTCGCCCTGCACGGGCGCGCGCAGGACCGTGGCGTAAAGCATGTTCGGCAGGCGCACGTCGATGCCGAAGCGGGCTCGGCCGAAGATCTTGTCGGGCACGTCCACACGCGGCACGTCCTTGCCGATTAGCCGGAACCGGCTCGCCGGCTTGAGGTGCTGGTTGCCGAATTGCGGAACGGTCGACGAAACCTCGGCGAACAGCGCGATTTCGCCGTAGCTCATCCTGCGGCCCGAATTGAGATGCACGACGCGGTGCGGCTCGGTATCGCACTCGAGTTCCGGCACGCCCCACCTTTGCGCCGCGGAGGCCATCATGACGTGGCGCGCCTGCACGCCCGCGATGCGGAGCAAATCGTAGTAACCCTGGGTGGTGCGCGAGCCGCCGGTGCTCATCGCGCCGCCGAAGAGAGGATTTCCGAACGGTTTGGGATGGGATGGAGCCTGCTCGACGCGAACGCGGCTCCAATCGAGATCCATCTCCTCGGCGATCAAGAGCGGCATCGCCGTCATGACCCCCTGCCCCATCTCCGAGGCGGGCGAGTAAATGGTTACCGTGCCGTCAAATGCCAGCCGCACCCAGGCGTTCGGCTGATAATCGCGCGCCTGGGCCAACGCTCTTCGCGCGCCCGCAAGCCCGCCGAAGGCGAACGCGATGGCGCAGCCGCCTGAAGTAATCAGGAACGCCCGGCGAGAGAGACGCGCGAATGCCACGCCCTCGGTTGCGGCCGCCACGCCCGCCGACCCGGTAGGAAAGCTCATGGACGGCCCCGGGTGTCTTTCGACGGGCGCGCGGCCGGGGCTTTGTCGGTTGTACCGGTTTCGGGCGGGGGCGGAGGCGCGAGCGCCTGGACCTCGCGCGCCGCGATCTCGATGGCGGAGAGGATGCGATTATAGGTACCGCAGCGGCAGATATTTCCCGACATGTACTCGACGATCTCCTCCCGGGTCGGGGCCATGTTGCGCTCCAGGAGCGCCGCGGCCGCCATGATCTGTCCGGATTGACAGTAACCGCATTGCGGCACCTGCTCGGCGATCCACGCCTTCTGCAGCGGATGATTCCCGGCCGGCGCGAGCCCTTCGATGGTGACGATTCTTTTCCCCTTCACGCCGGAGATCGGCATAACGCAAGAGCGCGTGGGCGCGCTGTTCACGTGCACCATGCACGCCCCGCACTGGGCGATCCCGCAGCCGAACTTCGTGCCGGTGAGCCCGAGCTCGTCCCGGATAAACCAAAGCAGCGGCGTGTCAGGCGGCTGCTCGGTCTGAACTTCCTTGCCGTTCACGGTAAACGCGATCATTGCTCTCCCCCGGTCCAGGACTGAATCCTAGTATTAGAGCAGCCCGAAGTCACATTGGGCTGCGAAAAACTCCCGCTCGCTCTGGACTCTCGCATCCCGCGCGCCGTGTCCGGGCATCCTACGTTCAGCTTGACACCCTCGGCGCGACCTCCGTAGAGTCGCTCGCGAAGTCGCGCACAAGACTCGACGGCCGCCGGCCTACCAGGCATGCGGCAGCGTAGACCACCTGAGGAGACAAGCATGACGCTTTCGACACGCATGAAATGGCTGGGCGCCCTTGCGCTCGTCGCCGCCACCGGCGCGCCCGCGCTGGCGCAGGACGCGCCCGTCCGCATCGGCTACGCGATCGCGCGTACCGGTCCGTGGGCGGCGGGCGCGCAGGTGACGCAGGAGCCGAATTACATCCTGTGGGCGGAGCAGGTGAACGCCGCCGGCGGCCTCAACGTTCAGGGCAAGCGCCGCAAAGTGGAGCTGATCGGACTCGACGACCGTAGCGAGACAGAGACCGTTGTGCGCACGTACGAAAAGCTGATGACGAGCGACAAGGTCGATCTCATCCTTCCGCCCTGGGGCACCGGGGCGAACTTCGCGGTCATGCCGCTCGCGCAAAGGCACGGCTACCCGATGCTTTCGCCGACGGCGACCGGGCGCAGGCTCGTCGGCATGAAGAATCCCTACTTCTTCGCCCTCTTGCAGCAGCCCGACGTAATGATGAACGCGCTCGCCGATATCATGGTGGCGCGCAATCTTAAGACCGCGGCGGTGATCCATGTCGACGAGCTGTTCGGCCTGGAGCAGTACACCGCGCTCGAGACGGCGCTGAAGGCGAAGGGGATCCAGATCGTCGAGACGAAGAGCTATCCGATCGGCGTCAAGGACCTGATGCCGGTCCTGCGCGACATCAAGAACAAGAACCCGGACGCCTTCATCAGCCTGAGCTACCCCCCCGACACCTTCCTCGTCACCGGCCAGGCGAAGGGGCTGGGCTTCAATCCCAAGCTCTTCTATGCCGCGGTGGGGACGGCGTTCCCGGTCTACCGCGACAAGATGACCGCGGCCACCGTGGAAGGCGTGATGGGATTGGGAACCTGGAACCCGAAGACCGGAGCCGCCGCCAAGGCGTATTTCGACGCGCACGTCGCGCGCTGGAACAAGGAGCCCGACCGCTGGGCGAGCGCACACGCCTGGGCAGGCCTGCAGATCCTGCAGCAGGCCGTGGAAAAGGCAGGCCTCGATCGCAAGGCCCTGCGTGACACCATCGCGCAGAACGAGTTCGACACCATCATCGGCAAGATCCGGTTCAACGGTAGCGAGAACGTCTCGACGCCGGGCGTGGTGAGCCAGTGGCAGAACGGCGAGTTCGAAGTCGTCTGGCCGCCGAAAGTCGCGACCGCGCAGCCGAAGGTTCCAAAACCCGATTGGAAGTAAGCCTGACTCCCCCATCACAGGCCTCGCGCTCAACCCGCGAGGCTTTCCTTTTTCTGATATGGGCTTCTGGCTCGAACTCGCCGCCTCGGGTCTGATCACCGGCGGCATCTACGCCGTGGTCGCGATCGGGCTCAATCTGCAGTACGGCCTGATGCGCATCATGAACATCTCGCACGGCGAGTTCCTGATGCTGGGCGCCTATTTCACCTGGCTCGCGCATACCGTGCTCGATCTCAACCCGCTCGTATCGCTTCCGTTGGTCGCGCTCGCGCTCTTCGTGCTGGGGCTCGTCGTGTACCGGCTGTGCTTCCGGCCGATCACGCGCACGGCGCCCGCAGTCGAGGTGATCGGGGCGCGCAGCCTCCTCGTCGGCTTCGGCCTCATGTTCCTGGTGCAGAACGCCGCGTACCTCGCCTGGGGCGCCGACCTGCGCGGCTACTCGTATCTCGCCGATCCGGTCGACATCGCCGGCGCGCGCTTCACCGCGAACCGGCTGGTGGTGTTCGGCTTCGCGGTCGCCGCGAGCCTCGCGCTTCTCGCCGTGCTGCGCTGGACGCTCATCGGCAAGGCGGTGCGCGCGATGATGCAGTCGCCGACCGGCGCGCAGCTCGTCGGCATCGACACCGCGGTGCTGCACCCGGTCGTCTTCGGCGCCGGGCTCGCGCTCGCGGGAGTCGCCGGGGGGCTGCTGTCGATGGTGTACGAGATCTCGCCGTCGATGGGCGAGCCGTACACGGTGATCGCGCTCATCGTCATCACGCTCGGCGGGCTGGGCAGCGCGCTCGGCAGCCTGGTGGGCGGGTTCATCCTCGGCCTGGTCGAGGCGTTCGGCATGCACTTCACCAGCCCGTCGCTGAAGATGCTGCTCTCCTACAGCGTGCTGGTCGCGGTCCTTCTCGCGCGGCCGAAGGGGCTCTTTTCGCGATGAAACTGCGCGACGTCCTCGCCGCGACCGCGATCTCGGGCGCCGTGCTCGCCGGGGCGCCCTGGGTCCTCTCCGACTTCCAGCTCGCGCTCCTGCTGAGCTGCCTCATGTACGCCGGCCTTGCCGTGAGCTGGGCGATGTTCTGCGGCCCGACGCACTACCTTTCGCTCGCGACCGCGGCGTTCTTCGGCATCGGCGCCTATGTCACCGCCTGGGGGCTCGAAGTGCTGCCCTATGGCATCGCGGTCGGGCTCGGCGGCCTCGCGGCGGCCGTCTTCGCCGCGTTGATCGGCGCCGTGGCACTGCACCTGCGCGGCGCCTACTTCGCCGTGATCACCTTCGGGCTCGGCGAGCTCGTGCGCCACGCGATCACCTACTTTGAGAAGACCTACGCGCACACGGTGGGGCGCGTGCTCATCGCGGTGCCGGAGCCGGCGACCGTGTACCTGACCGTGCTTCTCGTCGCCCTCGCCGCGGTCGCGGTGTCGGCGCTCGTGCGCGCGAGCCGCCTCGGCCTCGCGCTCACCGGGATCGGCGCCGACGAGGAGCGCGCGCAGACGCTCGGCGTCAACACGCGGCGGGTGAAGATCACCGCATTCGCGCTCTCGGCGTTCTTTCCCGGCGCGCTCGGCGCGGCGATGGCCGTGCGCTGGACCTACATCGAGCCACTCTCGGTGTTCAACCCGTTCATCGGCTTCCAGACGGTTCTGATCGCGAGGGTCGGGGGTGCGCAGACGCTGATCGGGCCGATCCTGTCTTCGCTTGTCTTCAGCCTGCTGACGGAATTCCTGCGGCTGCGCTTCCCGTACGCGTTCCTGCTGCTCCTCGGAACGCTGCTCATCGTGCTGGTTCTGTACCTGCCGGGGGGCATCGCGTCGCTCCTCAAGCGCAGGAGGGCTCATGCCTGAGCCGCTCATCTCCGCGCGCGGGGTCTCGGTACGCTTCGGCGGCCTGGTCGCCGTCGACGCGGTCGACCTCGATGTCCACGCCGGGGAACTCGTCGGCGTGATCGGCCCGAACGGTGCGGGCAAGACGACGTTCTTTCACACCCTCTCCGGCGTTCTGCGCCCGGGAGAAGGCAGACTCAGGATCGCGGGCGAGGATCTGACCGGTCGCTCCGCGCACGACTATGCGATGCACGGCGTCGCGCGCACCTTTCAGACGCCGCGCGTGTTCCGCGACATGAGCGCCGAGGACAACGT
>JBFGLA010000059.1:0-11266 GCA_041576355.1 Burkholderiales bacterium | reverse complement strand
GTCTTGCCCGCGCCGAGAAAGCCGGTGAGGATGGTGACCGGCACCATGTTGTCTTGCTGCATGAAGATGCCCTGACCCCGAAGGGGGCATGAAAAAGGGGCACTATTCTACCGCCTTGCGCGGGCGGCCAGACCAGGCGCCCGGCCGCTCGCTGCGCCGGCTTGGGCGACGTAATTGCCTGTCGCCGCGGCTTGATATCGGTGACGGGCTCTAGGCGAAGGCGAGACGGATGTGCAGCGCGGTCATCGCCAGTGAAATGAGGCCCAGCGGCACGTGCGCGACGAAACGCTCGCGCGCAACGGTCCACACCGCCGCCGCCGCGATGAGCAGCGGAAGACCGACCCAGAATGCGTGCGCCGCTCGCTCGTACTGCAGGCCGATCACGATAGCGACCATCATCTGGAACGCGATCACGCCGAGCAGAAGGTTGTCGCCTCGATCTGCGCGCTTCGCCGAACGAGGCCTAAGAGACGCCGCTCTGTTCGGGAGTGTCTGGGTGCTGGGTCGCATGCGTCTCCTCGCCTGCAAAGTCGTAACGCCGTGCACGGTAGAGGCCGCCTGCGGCGAGATCAAGGGCGACGACGCCCAAACGAGTCATGATCTGTCAGACCGTGACAGCTTGTGACGAGGCTGACGTCGGAGCAAGGGTTCAGGCAGCCGGCTGACGGATTCTTAGAAATGGCCTGGTTTCGGCAGGAGACTATTGCCTTCCCCGGTAGATATCGGTATCCGCCTTGAACGCGAGCCACGCGAAAGCGAAATGCACGCCGCCGGTCATCGGGACGAGGCGCTCGCCCTGCATCGGCCCCGAGACCGCATGGCCGAGGAGCGTCCATTCGCTTCCGGTCTGAAGATCGCGAATCTTTCCGTCCTTGAGCGCAAATTCGAGCACTCGGCCCTTTACTCGCCGTGAAAAGGCCGTCGCCGAGGGAATCTCCTTGGAGGCCGTGATCTGCTCCCGGTCCAGCACCGAAAGCGTTCCCTGCTTGGACAACACGACCACCGGCTCGCCGCCCACGTGATCGTTGATCACCGGCTCGCGCGCGAGCGCCGCGAACGGGTAGATGCGCTGCTTGCCGCGCGCTTCGACCGCGATCACGCGCTCCATCGGCGGCAGGCGCGGGTCGGGCGGCCCCGCGAGGAGGAAGGGCGACTGGTCGATGCGGTCATACCCCTGGTACGGATTGCGTCCGTACGGGCGCGGCGTTCCGGTCGAATGCGAGAGCACGCGGCCTCCCGGATGCGCCGAACGGAAGTCGGCGAACGAGACGATCTGCGAGGGAATCTGCTTGAGCTTCACGTCGGCGTATTCGCCGACGATCCCGGCGCCGGTGAACTGCTGCCACCAGGACTGCGTCTGGCGATCGTACATGACGAGGTCGGAGAGCCGCAGCTTGCCCGTGGTTCCGAAGTCGAGCGTTCTGCCGCCGACGCGGCGCTCGAAGACGAGCGAGGCATTGCACAGCGGACAGAAGGTGACCGCGACCGGAACCTTGCCGACCGTATCGTTCACGATCTCGTGCCAGATCAGGATCGAGAGCGGATAGGCGCGCGCATCGCCTGCGATCTCGATCGCGATCACCGGCTCGCGGGCGTCGAAACGCTGCGCGGCGACTTCGGTCGTGTAGAACATCGGCCGGTCGATCGACGGAATGCCGTCCTTGGGCGGGCCGCCGGACTCGATCTCCTCGAGCTTCACCGTGCGCTTGGAGAAATCGGTGCGCGGCCACTCCGCTTGCCAGCGATCGACAAGGTCCTCCGACGCCGCTGAAGCGGCGGCGACCAGCGCCAATGCCGCAAGAATCCGCACCGGTTTTACTCTCAAACTCGTCGCGCTCACGGTTGAACTCCTCTCACAGTCAATTCGCCAGTCGAAAGAAGGGCCGCAGCCGCGCGCCGATCCAGCACCCGGGCAACGCCGCAACGATCCAAAGCCAGCCGTGCAGGCTCGTCGAGGCGACGCCGGAGAAGAACGCGCCGATGTTGCAGCCGTAGGCGATACGCGCGCCGTAGCCCATCAGCAGCCCGCCGGCGAGCGCCGAGACGAGCCCGCGCGCGTCGATGCGCGCGACCGGCGCGAAGCGGCCTGCGAGACATGCGGCGAGCAGCGCGCCGATAAGGATCCCGACATCCATGAGCGAAGTGACGTCTTCGAGCACCGGTGCGTCGAGCGCATCGCGCGCAAACCCGTCGCGCCAGAATGAGGTCCCGTCCGGATTCCATCCCATGAGGCGCGCGACCTTCGCTGCCCAGAGCGTGAACCCCCATGTGATGCTCCAGGGATGGCCAGCCGCATTGAGGGTCGCAAAATTGAGCAGCGCGAGCACAATAGCCCCCGCCGCAAGCGGCCAAGGCCCGCGGAGGATGACCCGCCATCCGAGCTGCGGGCGCTCGGGCACCCGTGAGGTCGACGCGTCCAGCCTGCGTACCCAGAGCCAGAGCGCGCCGAGGATGAGAACTTGGAGCAGTACCGCGCTTACCCAACCCAGCCGCTCGCCGAGAACGATCGCTCCCACACCCGGCAGCGCCTGCCACCGGTCCATGTGCAGGCTCGCCCAGAACCCGCCGCCGCAAAACGCGGCGAGGACGACCAGCATGCGCACGCTCCCGCCGCCCGCCGTATACAGGGTCCCCGAGCCGCAGCCTCCGCCCAGCTGCATCCCGATGCCGAAGAGAAACGCGCCGAGCGCGACCTGCACGCCGAGCGGAGCATAGGCGCCGTACGCATCGCCCTGCGCGAGCACCGGGGCGAAGAGAACCGTCGCGAGCGCGAGCATCAGCAGCTGCGCGCGAACCGCGGCCGCGTCGCGCTCGAGCAGCAGCCGCCGGTACGCAGACGCGAAACCGAACGCCGCGTGATACAGCGTGACACCGAGCAGCACGCCGATCGCGAAGAGAAGCGCGAGTCTCGGCTGCGCCACCGCAGCGCGTGCGGCAACGAGCGCCGCGACGAGCGTTCCCGCCGCAAAAACGAGCCGCTGGGGCGCGGCCTCGATGCGCAGACCCGACACGGCCACGCCGCCTCAATTGCGCACGACGAGCTTGTAGTCCGGCGTGGGGTTGAGCGGACACGAGTACACGTACTCGCCGGGAACGAGGTCGATCACGTAGTCGCGGCTCTTGCCCGCGGTGAGGCCGCCGCCCGATACGCTCGGTAACGTCGCGCGCGCGGCGAGCCCGTCGCCGCGCAACCAGAAGCCCAGCTCGTAGGGGACGTTCTTGTTGGTGACCCGAAAGAGGTATTTTCCGGGCTTCAGCTCCATCGGCCGGGCCGCCTTTACGCGCGCGGCGCCCGATTTATCGTTGATCGCTTCGCAGTCCTGGCTCGCTTTCGACTTGTAGCCGTGGTCGCGCCCGCCCTCGCTTTCGAGAAATTGGCAGGGAACTTGGGTCAGCGTCACGACGTGCGGAGCCGTGGGTGCAGCGGGCACCGCAGTTCCGAGGGGTAAACCTATGGCTGCACCGGCAATGATCAATCGAAGTTTCATGCGTTCTCCTTAGCGGTCGAGCAGCGCGGCATGCACCGCGGCGATCTGCTGCTCGACACCGATCTCCACGGCGCCCGTGATCTCCAGGGCGCGGTCCTCGTACACGTCCGTTTCGGGATGCGCGCGCGCCCGGGCGCGAACGACCTCGTCGCGCTGACGCAGCAGCAACTCGATCTGCGGCCGAAAGAGCCGCAGCATCGCCCCGATCCACCGGTTCACCGGCCAGGAGGGGCCGGCGTGATCGATCGCGAAGCGATCGAGCATCGCGATCACATCCTCGGCCGCGTACCACGTCTCCGCGGTCACCCAGCGGTTGACGCAGAAAAGCCCGATCGGTCGACCATCGCCATCCATCGAGACCGCGACCAGGTGCGAGATCGCCTGATCGCCGAGCGGCCGGTCGCCGGCGCCATGGCACGGCGCCGGCTCGACTGCCGGCGGGATCGCGCCCGCCCGCAGAAAGGTGTGGAAGTGGCCGTGCTCGATATCGCTGCCGCGGTGCGCGTGGTAGTAGTACTGCGAGTGCGTCGCCCGGTCGATCACGTCGTCCGGCGGATAGTGCGCGTCCTCGTAGAATGTCCCGCATCCGCGCAACACTTCGCCGACGATGTTCAAGTCGGCCTTTTCCAGCACGCGCACGCACTCGAGCACCTCCTCCCCCGCCGCGCGCATCGCCTGCAAGCGGGCGCGCGGCAGGACGGAGAAATCGAGCACCTGCGTCGCGATCGCGGGCGCTTCAGCGGGCGCGAGAGCTACATCTTCTTGGCCGCGCATGGGTTCTTCGCCGCGCACGGGTTTCTGGCCGCGCACGGATTCTTCGCGCCACAGGGGTTCCTCTTGGCGGCGCAGGGGTTCTTCGCCGCACACGGGTTCCTCGCTGCGCAAGGGTTCCTCGCCGCGCACGGGTTCTTGCCCCCGCCGGCGGCAGCCGTCTGCATGTAGCTCTTCTGCACCTTCGCCGTGTAGGCGGTGAGCGCCGCCAGCTCTTTCGAGTCCCAGGGCAGGGGCTTCGCCGCCATGGGAACGACCATGCAGAACTGAACCATCTCGTCCATCGCCACGCGCTTGACGCCGCTCTTCTCGTCGGCCATGGCGACGTAATGCGGGTACGGCTTCGCGAAGGTGGCGTTGAACGCGGCATTACCCTGATGGCAGGTATTGCACGCGAGCCCGTTAGTGCTGAGCTTGGTGTCCTTCCACAGCCGCTCGCCAACGGAGACCATCTCCGAGCCCTTCCCCTTGGCGAGCGAGGTGCCTTTCGGGCGCGTCACTGACCGGCGATCGACCTTGTCGCCCGCTGCGCACGGATTCTTCGCCGCGCAGGGATTTCGTGCGGCACAAGGGTTCCGGGCCGCACAGGGGTTCCGGGCCGCACAGGGATTTCTCTTGGCCGCGCAAGGGTTCTTCGCTTTGCACGGATTTGCGGCGCAAGGATTCTTGCGCGCCGCGCAGGGGTTGGCCGACCGGGCGGCACAAGGATTACGCTTCGCGGCGCACGGATTTTGCGCCGCAACAGGGCCGCCCAATCCCAGCGCGAGCATGCCGGAAATCGCGGCGTTCAATGGTCTTTTCCGTAGCTGTAGATTCATCGTGTACCCTCCATTTGGTGGCGTGACAGTTACGGACTCCGACGAACGGATCCGCACCGGTATGAGTCGCCTTCGCGGCGAACGCATTACGCCCCGTGGAGTATTTTTTTCCGCCGTTCCGGCGACTAGATCTTGGAGGCAACCGGGAGAGTGCAATGCAAGGACCCCTGACTTGGCTCGGCAGTCGCCTCGCCGACTACCTGTCGCAGGAACGCCCGCGCGGCGAGGGGGTCGGGATGCAGGATCCGGCGGCGGTCGCTGCCGCGCTGCGCCCGTGCGACGTGCTCCTCGTCGAGGGCAATACGCGCTTCAGCGTCGCGATCAAGTACTTGACGCAGTCCACCTGGTCGCATGCCGCGCTGTACATCGGCGACGTGCTGGGTCCACCGGCCGACGGCGGCGAGCCGCATGTATTGATCGAGGCGGACGTGCGCGCGGGCGTTCGCAGCGTGCCGCTCAGCGACTACGCGGAGATGCACACCCGCATCTGCCGCCCGATCGGTCTCACCGAGGAAGATGCCGCGAAGGTGATCGCGTACGCAGTCTCGCGGCTCGGAGACCGCTACGACTTGAAGAACGTCTTCGACCTCGCTCGCTACTTGATTCCGACGCCGCCGGTGCCGAGCCGCGTCAGGCGCCGCATGATCGCGTTCGGCAGCGGGGATCCGACCCGCGCCATCTGCTCGACCTTGATCGCGCAGGCGTTCCAGTCGGTGCGCTACCCGATCCTGCCCGAAGTCGTGCGCACGAAGTCCAAAGATCCCTCATGCGACGACTGCTACCAGGAGATCCTGCACATCCGGCACCACAGCCTGTTCGCGCCGCGCGACTTCGACGTGTCGCCCTATTTCGCCGTCGTCAAGCCGACCATCGTGGCCGGGTTCGATTACCGCACGCTGCAATGGGGCGATCCGGCGGCAAAGGAGCCGCGTCCCGTGGTGCTCGACGGACAGGTCCCCGCCGCGGGCGACGACCGGCCGGCTCCGATTTGAGCGCGCTGCCGGCTCACATGAGCAGGCGCGAGACGTCTTCCGCGGTGCGCATCGAGGGCGCGACGACGGCGGCCGTACCCTTTGCGCCGGGTATCACGACCGCGGCGAACTCGGCATCGCTCCAGCTTGCGCGCCAGCGCGCCTGGATCGCGGGGAGCACGATCAGCTTCGCGTCGCCGTGCACGGTGTGGAGCGTGATATAGGCTCCCATGGTTCCCCATAGCTCGCACGGTCCGATGTAACGCGCCTCGCGCACGCCCGAGGCCAGCTGAACGCCTGCGCCGGCGAGCACCTGCTGCGCCACTTCCCGGGCATTCGGGCCCGGAGGCGGGGCCACGGCGCTGTCCGCCCGCACCATCACGATCACGTCCCCGGCAAGCCGTTGCGATTCGCGAACTTGCGTCCACAGGACGGCGGACACGGCGAGCACCGCCACGGCCGCGGACACCGCGGCAAGCGCCGGGAAAGTCGGTCGGAACCGGAAGACATCCCGCCAGCGAGAACCTTGCCTGCGCTGAGGCTGCCCCGCGCCCGCGCGCAGCGCTCGCGCGACGAGCGAGTCGGGGACCGGCACGTTCGCGGCCTCTTCCAGGCGTCGCTCGACCTTGTCCACCGACAGCGCGAACTTCGCGCACGGCGGACACTTCGCGAGGTGGCCCTCCATCTCGGCCGTCATGCGATGCGGCTCGGTGAGCTTCAGCTGGCGGAGCTCTTCGCAAGTCAGCATGGGTGGGGTCGTGGCGCTCATGGCTTCAATCTTTCTCCACCGTCGCGCCTAATGCAAGCTCGCGCAGGGCCGCGCGGGCGCGCGAGACGCGCTGCATGACCGCGCCTTCGCTGATCGAAAGGATCTTGCCGATCTCGGCGCAGCTGAATCCCCCCAGAACCTGGAGCAGCAGCGGCTCGCGGTACGCCTCGGGCAGAGCGCCGAGCAAGTTCTGCATCTCGACGCCTTCTGCCACCCCGGACTGCGCCTCCGCCACCATATTCTCCAGTTCGGACTCGTCGGCCAGAACGGGCTGCTGTCGCTCGAAGTTTCGCGCAACCTCGTTGCGCAGTATCGTGTAGAGCCAGCCTCTTGCCGCATTGCGGTCCTCGAGCGAGTCCCAGCTCCGCCACGCGCGTGTGAAGGTCTCCTGGACGAGGTCCTCTGCAAGAGCGCGATCCTTGACTTTCCAGTACGCAAACCGGAAGAGCTCCGTCGCGTGAACGCGGACTGCATCCTCGAAGCGCTCCGTGCTTGTGTCGGAAGCCTGCGATCGTACTTCATCGTTCCGGGTGCCGGCCTTGGGTGGGCGCTCTGAAGTCGTGTCCATATGCCGCTTTGACGCGGCAAGGTGCGCCTGCATTACAACAGGCGCGGCGCACGCTCCCGGACCCCAGCAGCCGGCCGAGGCGTAGGCCCCGGCCGGACTGGGTGCGCGTAGCGAGATCAATACGCCGCCTTCGGCAGGGCAGGCCAGCCGGCGGTGTTCATCGACACGCTCGAGCCGCTGCGGCCCTGAACGCCTTGCGCCTTGGCCGAGTAATGCTCGGGATGGTCGTTGAACGACGGAATCGGAATCGCACCGCGCGCCGTGACGGTCAGCGCCGAGCGTCCCTGCACGCCTTCGGTCTTGGCCGAGTACTTCTCGGGATGGTCGTTGAACGACGGCACGGGCTGCATCGCGGCCACCGGTGCGGCAAGCGCAAAGGACAACACGACAAGAGCGGAATTCATGCGGGTCTTGAGTTTCATAGCAATCTCCTTTTAGAGGTCATGAGGGGCAAAAATACCCGTCTCACTGAAGAAGACCGGCCGACACGCCGATTCCTGACAGCGCCGGCATGAAAAATCCGGACGTTGCCAGGAACGGCCTGGGCTCGCGAACCCGCCTTTAGAACTTCACGCGGGTACCGAGGGTCACGATCGTGATGTCCTCGAAGTCGACCCCCGTGCGATCGAGGCTGTGGACCTTGGCGCCGGCATACAGCTCGGCCCACTTCACCGGCGTAAAGACGTAGCCGACGCCGAACATCTTGGCTTTGTCGCCCTGCGCAGCCTGATCGTCGGCGATGGCATGGTCGAGTGACACGGCGTGCATGCCGGACTTGTAGCCGATCTTGAAATACCTGAAATCGGAGTCCGGGTTGGCTGGGTTGTTGTCTTTCTTCGTCGTATATCCGGTCGTGAGGTTGAGGCCGGACGAGGCGAGGAAGGAAATGGAACCGCCTGTGGTCTTCTCATCGCCCGTGGCAGTCGCAAATTTCTCCACCGAGTGCGCGAGGGCGGCGGCAACCTTGCCACCCCCCGCCAAGTTGAGGTCGAGGCGCGCCGCCAGCTCATCCGCGTCGTTACCGGCCCCGGTCGTTCCCGAACTCACACTCAGGACGACCGGACCCAGGCTGGGAGTGTCGTAGCGCAGCAAGTCATAGCGGCTCTCGAAGTCCTGCTCTTGGGTCGTGCCATTGATCGTCACATTGGTCGGACCCCCGGCGGTCTTGGGAACGAAGGCGATGCCGCCGCCGATGAACCGAGTGCCGGCGAAGTTGATCACGCTGGTGCCGGAAAGGTCGACTTCGACCGCGCCGTTGCCGGCGCCGTCCGTCTGCCCGAGGGTGATCTTTCCGAAGTTGCTTTGCAGAAACGCCGCGCCGTGACGCTCATCGAGGCTCGGGCTCGCGCTCGCGGAAGTGAAGCTCACCGTGTTCGAGGGATTGGATTGAAACTCCATCTCCCAGATGACGCCCAGCTTCAAGCCGTTGCCGATGTCGTCGGACCCGGTAAAGCGAAAGCGCGTCGAGCTGTTGTCGTTGTCGGTGAAGAACGTCTTCGAATCCTGTCCGTTGTCGACGCGCATGAGCGATCGATTGACTTGCCCCGAAAGCTTGGCTTCCAGGGCATGCGCCGCGCCGGCAAGACCCAAGCCGGCCAGTACCGCGGCGCTCAACGCAGTGCGACGAAAAGTCGAGTTCATTGACTTACCCTCCTTGGTGGATAGAAAAAGGGACGCGCTTCACCGCGCCCGTGACGCCAGGCAGCCGCAACCGGCCGAGGCGATGCCTCGGCCGGCAAGCGGTGCGCGACGTGGTCAACAGCGTGGTCAGTACGCCGCCTTCGGCAGGGGCGGCCAGCCTTCTTCGTCCATGGCCACGCTTGCCCCGGTGCGTCCTTGCACTCCGAGGGCCGACTTCGGGAGGAAGTGCTCCCGGTGATCGTTGAACGACGGAATCGGCAGCGGGCCGCTGCTGCCCGCGACAGTCGCGGCCGCCCGTCCCTGCACACCCTCCGGCTTCACGGCCGAGTAATGCTCGGGATGGTCGTTAAAGGAAGGCACGGGCTGCCTCGCGGCAACAGGCGCCGCAATCGCGAAAGACAGTGCGACGAAAACGGGTAGGGCTTGGGTTTTGAGGATCATGACGATCTCCTTTTCTGCGTCAGGGTTGTGAGGGGCAGAAACGCCCGTCTCAACCAAGAAGACCGGCCCCGAGCGCGATTCCTGACACCGTAGGGGCGAAAGACTTTTGACGCGCTCGGGAGCCGGCTTACCGCACGCCGCGGCTAGACATCTTGCGGGTTCGTCGCGACGTACACCTCGATCGAGCGATCGCCGAGCATGCCGGCGGGGGCGATGCGCGAGAGATCGAATGCGATCCACGCGTAGGTGTCGAAGCGCCAGACGAAGCTCTTCTGCCCGTCCGGCTGCCGCGTGACAAAACGGATCGTCTCGCCGTCGGTGACGTTGACCCACTTCGTCGAGGCGTCGATCACGATGGTGCGGTCGGTGGGACCCTGGTGCATCGGCGTTCCGTAATACGGGTTCGTTGCCGGGTGATTGGCGAGCGCCGCGGGAGCCGCGGCCATCGCGACCAGCAAGCCGGCGAATGCGGCTGCGAAGCGAAAGTGACGTTGCATTGCTGTGTTGAGGATCATGACGATCTCCTTTCCTGGGATAGGGTTGTGAGGGGCGCAAACGCCCGTCTCAACAAGGAAAACCGGGCTCGATGACGATTCCTGACACGTTGCGTGTGAAAGGGCGTTGACGCTCGCCGAGCGGGCCGCTAACTTCACACCCATGTCCATAGGAGGGACTACCCCGGAGGGGCGACGTAGCGCCCGCCGCGTCGGGCCGGCATGCGCCGCCGCCTGCGCGGCCTTGCTCACCGTGCCCGTCGCGCTCGCGACCCAGCCACAGCTCGGCGCGCAGTCCCGCGTCGAGCTACAGGTCGAGAGCGCGGGCTGGGGGACCGCTACCGGCCAAGAAGTCAGGCAGGTGCTTCAGTCCGTCGCCGACGTCCTTGCGCGCGACATGCGATGGGCAAGCACCGTGCGAGTGCGCGTCAGCCCGACCGCAGGACCGCCCATGGCCCTTTATGCGCGCGACTCGTACGGCGCCTACCGGGTGCTGCTCGCGGCCAAGGATCGCCGCTGGGCCGAGTACGTGTACGAGTTCGCGCACGAGCTGGGACACATCGTCACGAATTTCGGCCGTCACGCCGCACACGGGCAGCCCTCGCCTCACCAGTGGTTCGAGGAGGCCGTTTGCGAGCTGATATCCGTGCTCGCTCTGAGCCGTGTCGCGCAAGATTGGCGGGCGCACGAGCCCTGGGCGGGCGCCGCCGAGGATGCCGCCCAGCTCGATCGCTTTCTCGCGCTATTGCTGCGCGAGCCGCATCGCCGCGCGCCGGAGGGCGTGGGCGCCGCCGAATGGCTGCGCGATCGCGGTGATCGCTTGCGTGCCGACCCCTATGCGCGCCCGCTGAACGAGACCGTCGCCGCCATGCTGCAGCATTGGTTCGAGCGCGAGCCGCAACAGCTCGCGTCGCTTACCTATTTGAACTCGACCAGTCTTCCCGTGCCCTCGGAATTCGCCGACTTTCTGCAGGAATGGTGCGATCGCGCGCCGCCCGAGCATCAGGCCTTCGTGCGCCGGCTGCATGCGTTCCTGGTCGGCCAGCCGGAGTCGACCGCGTCCAGATAGCGGGCGCAGGGTAAGTTCCCGGGGCTAGGCTCTGTAGACGAGCAGCCCCTTCAAATACTCGCCTTCCGGAAATTCGAGCGCCACGGGGTGATCGCTCGCGGCGCCGAAACGCTCGAGTATCTTGGCGTCGACCCCGGCATCGACCGCCGCGCCCGCCACGATCGACTGGAAGAGCTCCGCCGACACGCCTCCCGAGCAAGAAAACGTCGCCAACAGCCCGCCGGGGGCGAGGAGCT
>JBFGLA010000058.1:0-11449 GCA_041576355.1 Burkholderiales bacterium | reverse complement strand
CTGGTACAGGACGTGCTGCACCGGGCGCTTCTCAAAGCCAAGGGCAAATCCACCGAGGCGCCGGGCATCCATCGCAGCCTGAGCGGCGCCGAGCTCGTATCCAATGTCGTCATGGTCGACCAATCTCCCATCGGCAAGACCACGCGCTCGAATCCGGCGAGCTACGTCGGCGCCTGGGACGCGATCCGGGTGCTCTTCTCCAAGGCGCCGCTCGCGCGCGAACGCGGCTACACCGCGGGGACCTTCAGCTTCAATTCGGGCAACGGCCGCTGTCCTGCCTGCCGCGGCAGCGGATTCGAGCACGTCGAGATGCAATTCCTCTCCGACGTGTACTTGCGCTGCCCGGACTGCGACGGCAAGCGCTACCGAAGCGAAGTGCTCGAGGTCACGGTCGGCGGCCGGGGCCCCGACAGCCTGCGCATCGACAAGGGCGTTGCCGAAGTGCTGGAGCTGACCGTGAGCGAAGCGCTGCATTTTTTCGGTGAAGACCGGGAAGTGCTGGCGCGGCTCAAGCCGCTCGCGGACGTCGGCCTCGAGTACCTGCGCCTCGGCCAGCCGGTGCCCACGCTCTCGGGGGGCGAGGCGCAGCGCCTCAAGCTCGCCGGCCACCTCGCCGAAGCGGCGAAGAACGGTTCGGACACCAAGTCGCAGAGAAAAGCGGGCACCGCCTCGAAGCTGTTCCTCTTCGACGAGCCGACCACCGGACTGCATTTCGACGACGTCGCGAAACTGCTGCGCTCGTTCCGCCAGCTTCTCGCCGCCGGCCACTCACTCGTCGTCATCGAGCACAACCTCGACGTCGTACGCGCGGCCGACTGGATTCTGGACCTCGGCCCCGAGGGGGGCGAGGCCGGCGGCGAGATGGTCTGCAGCGGCACGCTCGAAGAGGTCACGGCGCACTCTCGCTCGCACACCGGCCGCGCGCTGCGGGAGTATCAGGAAGCTTTCGCTCGCCCGCCGGCGCGCGTCCAGGAGCCGTCCGCGCGCTACCTCGGCAACGCCATCCGCATCCACAACGCGCGCGAGCACAACCTGCAGAACATCGACGTCGAGATCCCGCGCAACCGCTTCAACGTGATCACCGGCGTCTCCGGGTCGGGGAAATCGACCCTTGCATTCGACATCCTGTTCTCGGAGGGGCAGCGCCGCTACCTCGAGTCGCTGAACGCGTACGCGCGCCAATTCGTGCAGGCCGCCTCGCGCCCCGACGTCGACGCCATCTTCGGCATTCCGCCGACGGTCGCGATCGAGCAGCGCACCAGCCGCGGCGGGCGCAAAAGCACCGTCGGCACGCTGACCGAGATCCACCACTTCCTGCGGCTGCTCTTCGTCAAGCTCGGAACGCAGCACTGCCCCGACTGCAAGGTCCCGATCGAGCCGCAAAGCGAGGAAGTGATCGCGGCGCGCCTGCTGCGCGAGTACCGCGGCCAGCGGATCGGCCTCTTGGCGCCGCTGGTGCTCAATCGCAAGGGCGTTTACACCGATCTCGCCAAGTGGGCGCAAGCGAAGGGCTACACGCACTTGCGCGTCGACGGCGCATTCCTGCCCGTGTCCCCCTTCCCGCGCATCGACCGCTTCAAGGAACATACGATCGAGCTTCCGGTCGCGGACATGAGGGTGCTACCGGAAAGCGAGCGCGGGCTGCGCGAAGCGCTCGCGCGCACCCTCGAACTGGGTAAAGGCGTGGTGCACGTGCTCTCCGACCTCGACGCGCTGGTGAGGGCCGCCGCCAAGGCGACGGGTACCGTCGAGCTGGCGCTCCGGCAAGAAGTCTTCTCCACCCGGCGCGCGTGCCGCTCCTGCGGCCGCAGCTTCGCCGAGCTCGACCCGCGCCTCTTCTCGTACAACTCGCGCCACGGCTGGTGCCCGGCGTGCTACGGGACGGGGTTGAAGCTCGACGAAGTCGACTGGAGCGACGAGCGCGCTCGCACCGGCGCCGAGGACCACGTGCTCGACTCCTGGATCGAGTGGCTCGAGGTCGACGAGACCTGCCCCGACTGCGCCGGCAGGCGCCTCAACCGCGAAGCGCTCGCGGTGCTGTGGCAGGGCGGCAGCATCGCCGATTACGCGGCGAAACCGGTCACCGAGCTGGCCGCGCTGTTCGGTGCGATCGCGCTCAAGGGACGCGAGCAGGAAATCGCCCGCGACCTGGTTGCCGAGCTGAACAGCCGGCTCGGGTTCCTGGGCGAGGTCGGACTGGGGTATCTCACCCTCGACCGCTCGGCGCCGACGCTCTCGGGGGGCGAGGCGCAGCGCATCCGCCTCGCCGCCCAGCTCGGATCGAACCTGCGCGGCGTGTGCTACATCCTGGACGAGCCGACCATCGGCCTGCATCCGCGCGACAACCGCATCTTGCTCGATGTCCTCGCCAAGCTCGAAGCGAAGGGCAACACGCTCGTCGTGGTCGAGCACGACGAGGATACGATCCGGCGCGCGCATCACGTCATCGACCTCGGGCCGGGCGCGGGCAAGCTCGGCGGCCGCGTCATCGCCGAGGGCAGCGCGGAAGACCTCGCGCGTTCGCCAGCGTCGATCACCGGCCGCCTGCTCGCCCATCCGCTCACGCACCCGGTGCAGCCGTGGCGGACCGTGGCGAAGAAGACGCCGTCCCTCGAAGTGATCGGCGCGAGACTGCACAACCTCAAGGACATCGCCGTGCGCGTGCCGCTCGGGCGCCTGGTGGCGGTGACCGGCGTCTCCGGGTCCGGGAAATCGACCCTGGCGCGCGACGTGCTGTACGAGAATCTGCTGCGGCTCGTATCCGCACCAACGCGCACCGAGGACGTGCCGCTTGCCGGATGCGGCCAGATCCGGAACTGGGAGGCGATCGGCCGCGTGCTCGAAGTCGATCAGACCCCGATCGGCAAAACGCCGCGCTCCTGCCCCGCTACCTACGTCGGATTCTGGGACGCGATCCGCAAGCTCTTCGCCGACACGAGCGAAGCGCGCATCCGCGGCTGGAGCGCGAGCCGCTTCTCCTTCAACGCAGCCGGCGGGCGCTGCGAGGCCTGCGAGGGCCAGGGATTGAAGAAGATCGAGATGAGCTTCCTGCCCGACGTCAAGCTCACCTGCGAAGCCTGCGGCGGGCAACGTTTCAACGCCGACACGCTCGCCGTGCCGCTGCGCGGCAAGAACGTCGGTGAAATTCTCGCGATGAGCGTCGACGAAGCGGTCGAGTTCTTCAGCGCGCACCGGGCTATTCATCACGCGCTGCGCCTGCTGCAGGATGTCGGCCTGGGCTACCTCACGCTCGGCCAGCAGAGCCCGACGCTTTCCGGCGGCGAAGCGCAGCGCATCAAGCTCGTCACCGAGCTCGCCAAGGTGCGCGCGGAAGCGCCCGGGGACGCGGCCGCCCGACCGGGGCGCGCCGGCGCACAGAAGCACACCCTCTACGTCCTCGACGAGCCCACCGTCGGGCTGCACATGGCCGATGTCGAGAAACTCATTCGCGTGCTGCATCGTCTCGTCGATGCGGGCAATACCGTCATCGTCGTCGAGCACAATCTCGATATCATTGCGGAAGCCGACTGGATCGTCGATCTCGGCCCCGAGGGGGGCGAGGCCGGCGGCCGCGTCGTGTTCCAGGGGCCGCCCGAGGCGGCGCGCGCCGCGACGACGCACACCGCGCGCGTACTCGATGCTTTCCTTGCGCAGCGGCTAGCGGTATAGCCGCTCTGTGACCTGCGTCACAGACGTGCTTGAAACAGGACCAGAATCATCGACTTCGGCGCGTGTTCTGGCCGATAATTAACATACTTGCATTTATCGAGTGACGCCATGCATTCAGTGAGTTATCGCAGCATCATGAGCCTCGTGCTGATCGCCGCCGCAACGACGTTTCTCGGCGGTCGCGCGCTCGCGCAGGACCTCACGCCCGAAGCGCTGGTGCGCAAAGTCACCGCGGACGTGCTCGAGGCGATCCAGAACGACGAGGCGCTCAAGGCGGGCGATCGCAGGAAGGCGATCGCGCTCGCCGAAGAGAAAGTTCTGCCGCATATCGACTTTCGCGAGATGACCCGGCTCGCCGCGGGCAAAGCGTGGCCCGGCGCCGAGCCCGAGCAGCGCGACCGGCTCGTCGCCGAATTCCGCGAAATGCTCGTTCGCACCTACGCCAGCGCGATCGATGCCTACAAGGGACAGTCCATGCGCGTGCTGCCGGTGCGGATGCCTCCCGACGCGACCGAAGTCACCGTGCGCAATCTCTACATGAGCCCGGGCAAACCGGCGGTCCCGGTCGAGTACTACATGCTGAAAACCTCCGCCGGCTGGAAGATCGTCGATATCGTCGTCGAGGGCGTGAGTCTCGTGCTTACTTACCGCACCGAGTTCGAGGAAGAGTCGAGGCGCACCGGAATCGACGGGTTGATTGCGCGGCTCAAGGAAAAAAACCGGGCTCCCAAGCCAGCCCCGGGCACCGCGAAAAGCGCGGGAGCGTGATTCGGCTGCGGTGCGAAAGCACAGGACGGCTGAATTCAGGCAGAGTGACTGAGTTTTGCCTTAATTAATAGAAAAGCAAACCTTTCGCCTTTGCTCATTGCTTTGACTGCCGTTCCCTGCCAGGTATAATGCCGCATAAGGTTTCTGTCGCGCGTTACCCGGTTAGCGTTTCAGTCGTTTCGCGGTCCGTTCCGGATCGCCGAATCACAAAGCCTCGATCCAGTCTGCCTGAACCGGTTCGGAAGAAGAGTTCTTCCCAGGCCGATTTTTCTCGTTCAGGAGACCGTCATTCATACGACGTTTGATTCGCTCGGCCTGCGCGCCGAGCTGCTCCGCGCCGTCGCGGACCAAGGCTATACCCAACCCACCCCCAATCAATCGCAGGCCATCCCGGTCGTGCTCGCCGGCCGCGACCTGCTCGGCGCGGCGCAGACCGGCACCGGGAAGACCGCCGGCTTCACCCTGCCGCTGCTGCAACGCCTCGGCGAAGGCGCCAATCTCTTCGCTTCGCCCGCGCGCCATCCGGTTCGAGCCCTGGTGCTGACGCCGACGCGCGAGCTTGCCGCGCAAGTGCATGAGAGCGTGCGCATTTACGGCAAGTACACGCACCTGCGCGCGGCGGTCATTTTCGGCGGCGTGGGCATCAATCCGCAGATCGCCGAGCTGCGGCGCGGCGTCGACATCGTGGTCGCCACACCCGGCCGGCTGCTCGATCACGTGCAGCAGAAAACGATCGATCTGCGCCAGGTCCAGATCCTGGTCCTCGACGAAGCCGACCGCATGCTCGACATGGGCTTCATCCCCGACATCCGGCGCATCCTCGCGCTGCTCCCGGCGAAGCGCCAGAACCTGCTCTTCTCGGCCACCTTTCCCGACGAGATCCGCAAGCTCGCGGCTTCGTTCATGCACGAACCGGCGACGGTCGAAGTCGCGCGCCGCAACACACCCGCCGAGCTGGTCGCGCAGCGCGCCTACGTCGTCGACCAGAACCGCAAGCGCGATCTGCTCGCGCACCTGGTGAAGTCGAACGACTGGCATCAGGTGCTTGTGTTCGTGCGCACCAAGCACAGCGCGAACCGGCTCGCCGAGCAGCTCGAGCGAGCGGGCGTCGAGGCCGATGCGATCCACGGCAACAAGAGCCAGGGCGCGCGCACGCGCGCGCTCAAGCGCTTCAAGGACAACGAGCTTCGCGTCTTGGTTGCGACCGACATCGCCGCTCGCGGCCTCGATATCGAGGCGTTGCCGCACGTCGTCAACTTCGACATGCCGCACGTCCCGGAGGACTACGTGCACCGCATCGGCCGCACCGGACGCGCCGGCGTCGAGGGCGAAGCGATCTCGCTGGTGAGCCGCGAGGAATTGCCGTTGCTCGCCGCGATCGAGCGCCTGATGAACCGAAGCGTCGATCGGCAGCCCGTGCCGGGATTCGAGCCCGACACGTCGGCGCCGATGCCTGAGCCTCGCGGCCGGCAGCCGCAACGCAGCCGTCCGCAGGGCGGGCGCGGCGAGCGAGCGCAACGCGGCAGTCCGCGGAGCGAGCGCGGACCCCGGCCCGATCGGCGTCCTGCCGAGGCGCGCCGCTCGCAACGGCCTTCGCGCTCCGGCCAGCCTAATCACGCGCCGCAGGGACAGCGGTCGCAGCGCCCCGCGCGTCCGGGCGGCGCGCCGCGGCACGAGACGCGCACTTACGCCGACCGCGAGGAGCGCGAGGCCCAGATCCGGGAGGCGCGCATGCGTCTCGCGGAGGAGAGCGCCGAGTCGCGCGAGGAAACGAAGCCGCGCGAGCGCAGCAAGCAGGTCGCTGCGCTCTTGAATACGCCGCGCCGGGAGTCCGAATAGGAAAATCCATCCCGGCTTCCCCTCTATGCGCGAACCGCAGCCCAAGACGATCCACCTAAAGGACTACACGCCGCCCGCGTTCCGGATCGATTCCGTCGCTCTGGATTTCGATATCCGCGAGGACCACGCGCTGGTTCGCGCCCGGCTCGCCGTGCGGCGCAACCCGGACGCCCCCGATCCGAAGGCGCCGCTCATGCTCGACGGCGACGAGCTGGAGCTGGTCTCGATCGCGATCGATGGCACGCTCCTGCGCGAGAACGCGTTCGCCAAGAACGCCGAACGCCTCGCGATTCCGAACGTCCCCGACCTGTTCAGCATCGAAACGCTGTCCCGGATCGTGCCGCAGAAGAACACCAAGCTCGAGGGTTTGTATGCGACCCGGACGGGATTCGTCACCCAGTGCGAGGCCGAGGGATTCCGCCGCATCACCTGGTTCGTCGACCGCCCGGACGTGATGGCGTGCTATACGACCACGATCCATGCCGACCGGGCGAAATATCCGGTGCTGCTCTCGAACGGCAATCTCGCGGCCTCGGGCGAGGAGCCCGGCGGCCGGCATTGGGCGAAGTTCGAAGACCCGTTCCCCAAGCCGTCGTACCTGTTCGCTTTGGTGGCGGCGAAGCTCGAGGCGATCGAGGACACATTCGTCACGCGCTCGGGCAAGTCGGCGAAGCTCGCCGTCTACGTCGAGCCGGGCAAGCTCGACCAGGCGGCCTGGGCGATGGACTGCCTCAAGCGAGCGATGAAGTGGGACGAGGACCGTTTCGGTCTCGAGCTCGATCTGGACCAGTACAAGATCGTCGCAGTCGGCGACTTCAATTCCGGCGCGATGGAGAACAAGGGCCTCAACATCTTCAACGCCAAGTACGTGCTGGCTAGGCCCGATACCGCGACCGATGCCGATTACCTGAACATCGATCGCGTGGTCGCGCACGAGTACTGCCACAACTGGACCGGCAATCGCGTCACCTGCCGCGACTGGTTCCAGCTGTCGCTCAAGGAAGGCCTTACCGTATTCCGCGACCAGGAGTACGCCGCAGACACCTACTCGCGCGCCGTGACGCGGATCCAAGAAGTGAGGATGCTGCGCGCGGCGCAGTTCCCGGAGGACGCCGGGCCGATGGCGCATCCGGTGCGGCCGCAGTCGTACATGGAGATCCGCAATTTCTACACCATGACGGTGTACGAGAAGGGCGCGGAGGTTGTGCGCATGCAGCACACGCTTCTCGGCGAGGACAAGTTCCAGGCGGGCATGCGCCTTTATTTCCAGCGCCACGACGGCCAGGCGGTGACGACGGACGACTTCGTCCAGGCGATGCAGGATGCTTCGGGCATCGACCTGACCCAGTTCCGGCGCTGGTACGACCAGGCCGGCACGCCGGTGCTCGAATGCGCAGGCGATTGCGACGCGGGAAAGAAGACCTTCACGTTGACCGTCAAGCAATCCTGCCCCGCGACGCCGGGACAGGAATCGAAGCTTCCGTTCCACATCCCGCTCGCCGTCGGCCTGGTGGGCGCGGACGGGAGAGACCTGCTTCCCGAAGGAACGCGAGTGCTTTCCGTGCAGCAGGCGCAGGAGCGCTTCGTGTTCGAGAACGTGCCCGGCAAGCCGGTGCCATCGCTGCTGCGACGGTTCTCGGCCCCCGTGACGATACGATACGGCTACTCCGAGGCCGACCACGTGCACCTCATGGCGCACGACTCGGATCCCTTCAACCGCTGGGAGGCCGGCCAACGCCTCGCCGCAGAGATCATCCTCGCCAAGGGCGGCGTGCCGCCCCGGTCCTACCTCGATGCCGCGAAGCGCGTGCTCGCCGAGAGCGAGCGCGACCCGGCCTTCGCCGCCGAGGCGCTCGGGCTGCCCTCGGAAACGTTTCTCGCCGAGCAGCTCGAGGTCGTCGATCCCGACGCCCTGCACGCCGCGCGCAACACGCTGCGCCTGCGGCTCGCGCAGGCGCTCAAGGACGAGCTGCTCGCCGCCTACCGCGCGAATGCCGTCGCCGGACCTTACGCGCCGGACGCGGCCTCGGTGGGCAGGCGCGCCCTGCGCAATCTCGCCCTTTCGTACCTCATGGAGCTGGAGACCGCAGACGTGCGCGCGCTGTGCTACGAGCAGTACGCCGGCTCGGACAACATGACCGAGTCGTTCGCGGCGCTGGGCGTGCTCGCCAACTCCGACTGTGTCGAGCGGCAAAAGGCGCTCGCGAGCTTCTACGAGAAATGGCGGGACGAACCCCTGGTCGTCGACAAGTGGCTCGCCGTGCAAGCCACCTCGCGCCTGCCCGGCACCCTTGCGCGGGTGAAGGAGCTGCTCGGGCACCCCGCATTCGACCTCAAGGTGCCGAACAAGGTCTACGCGCTCATTCGCGGCTTCAGCGCCAACCACGTGCGCTTCCATGCCGCCGACGGCGGCGGTTACGCCTTCCTGGCGGACCAGGTGATCGCGCTCAACGCGCTCAATCCGCAGGTGGCGGCGCGGATGGCGCGGGGGTTCGACCGCTGGAAGAAGTTCGACGCCGGCAGGCAGGCGCACGCGCGCGCGGCGCTGGAGCGCGTTCGCGACGCCGAGAGCCTTTCGAAGGATGTCGCGGAGATCGTGACCAAGGCGCTCGCCGGGTAGGTCGAAGGTCCCGCGGCCATCGGGATCGCGCTGGCGCCTGATCCGGATTCTGCGATAATTCCCCGCATGGATCCGGTCGTTCACGTCGCTCTCGCCGCCGCCGCGTTCCTCGCCCTCCACGTCCTGCCGAGCTCGCCGCTACGCCCCGCGCTGGTAAAGGCGATCGGCGAAGGCCCCTATCTGGGTCTTTTCTCCCTCGCCTCCCTCGCGCTCATCTCGTGGATGGTCTTCGCGTACGCGCAGGCGCCACAGACACCGCTTTGGCCGGGGCTGCGCCTCGTGCCCGCTCTGCTGATGCCGCTCGCCTTCATCCTGCTCGCCGCCGGCGTGCTGACGCCCAACCCGACCGCGGTCGCGCAAGGGAAACTGCTCGCGAGCCCGGAGCCGGCGCGCGGCATCATCCGCATCACCCGTCACCCGGTCATGTGGGGCATCATGCTCTGGGCAGTCGCGCACTTGTTTGCGCGCGGTGAGCTCAAGTCCACGATCTTCTTCGGCAGCTTCCTCGTCCTCGCCGCCGCCGGAACACGGCTCCAGGATGCGCGCAAAGCGAAAACACACGGCAACGACTGGGCTCGCTTCGCCTCGCTCACCTCGAACCTGCCCTTCGCCGCGATCGCGCAGGGCCGCAACCGGCTGGTCTGGTCGGAGATCGGGCTGCTGCGGCTCGTGGTCGGACTGCTGCTCTTCGGCGGCGTCTTTTATCTGCACGCCACCCTGTTCGGCGCCAGGCCTTACTGAGGCGCGCTCCGGCCGAGCTTCGCCTGCACGCGCTGGTCGAACTTCGCCACGTTGACGACGACCCGCTCGTGGGTGCCGTCGCCGATGAGGTCTTTTTCGTCGCGCGCTTCGAGCCGGAACGTCACCGTGCGTCCCTCGACTTTCACCACCTCGGCCAGGGCGACCACGCGCAGCCCGACCGGCGTGGCGGCGATGTGGCGCACGTTCAGCAGCGTGCCGAGGCTCTGGTAGCCCTCGGGCAGAAAGCGCTCGCAAGCGGCGAGCGCCGCCGCCTCGAACAGGTTGATCATCACCGGCGTCGCGAGCACGTGCACCCTGCCGCTGCCGACGCGCGGCGCCGTGTGCTCCTCGGCCACCGTCAGCTCGGCGCGCCCGACAAGCCCCGGTAAGATCTTCGAGGGAAGTGTCATGAGCCAATGGTAACGTAATGGCGTCGATGACCCCACGCGTCTTGATTCTCGGCTGCGGCTTCGGCGGACTGTTCGCGGCGCGCGCGCTGGGCACCGCACCGGTGTCCGTGACGATCCTCGACCGGGTCAACCACCACCTCTTCCAGCCACTGCTCTACCAGGTCGCCACCGCAGGCCTCTCGGCCCCGGCGATCGCGGCGCCGATCCGCCACATTCTCGGCCGGCAAGACAACGTCACGGTGCTGCTCGGCGAAGCGCGCGCGATGAATGCGTCAAAGCGCGCGGTGACGCTCGAGGACGGGACAGTCCTCGATTACGATCATCTGATCGTGGCGACAGGAGCCACGCACAGTTACTTCGGCAACGATGCGTGGGCGCGGCACGCGCCCGGGCTGAAGACCCTCGATGACGCGCTCGAGATCCGGCGCCGTATCCTGCTCGCTTTCGAGCGCGCCGAGCGAGAGTCCGATCCCGCCAAGCGCGCCGCCTGGCTCACCTTTGTCGTGATCGGCGCCGGCGCGACGGGCGTCGAGCTGGCCGGCACGCTCGCCGAGATCGCGCGCCACACTTTGCGCGGCGAGTTCCGCCGCTTCGATCCACGCGACGCGCGCATCGTGCTGGTCGAGGGCTTGGATCGCGTGCTGCCGCCGTATCCGTCCGATCTCTCGCACAAGGCCCTGACGCAGCTCGAGCGGCTCGGGGTCACGGTGTGGCTCGGCCGGCGGGTCACCGGCGTCGACGAAAGCGGCGTCCAGCTGGGCGAAGATCATCTCGCGGCGAAGACAGTGATCTGGGCGGCGGGCGTCGCCGCCTCGCCGCTCGGCGCCTCGCTCGGCGTGCCGCTCGATCGCGCCGGACGCGTCATCGTCGGACCCGACCTTTCAGTTCCCAACTTCCCGGAAATCCAGGTGGTCGGCGATCTCGCCGCCCTGCCGAGCCACGTCCCGCCGGTGCCGGCGATCGCGCCCGCCGCGAAGCAGATGGGGCGGCACGCGGCGCGGAACATACTGCTGCGGCTCCGCGGCGAGAAAGCGCAGCCGTTCCGCTACCGCGATTACGGCCAGCTCGCCACCATCGGCCGCAGCGCCGCGGTCGCGTTCTTCGGCCGAGTCCGGCTGTGGGGATACCCCGCCTGGGTCATGTGGCTGCTCGCGCACATCTACTTTCTCATCGGCTTTCGCAACCGCATCGTCGTCATGATCGACTGGGCGTGGGCCTACTGGACCTTCCAGCGCTACGCCCGCATCGTCATCGGCTCGAGCAAGATCGAGCCCTAGTTCCAAAGCCAGGCGGCGCCGCGCACGCCGCCGGAATCTCCGTGCACGTTGCGCGCAAGCCTCGTCGCCACCGCGTCGGAAAACACGTGCGGCGCCCACAGCAGCGGCACGCGATCGTACAGCCG
>JBFGLA010000057.1:0-11486 GCA_041576355.1 Burkholderiales bacterium | reverse complement strand
CGCGTGGTCGATTGGCTGTGGCAGTACGCGTTCGAGCAGCGCGCGAGCGACATCCATATCGAGCCGCGGCGCGACGTCGGCATCGTGCGCTTTCGCATCGACGGCGTTCTGCACCAGGTGTACCAGATTCCGGCGGCGGTGCTGAACGCCATGACCAGCCGCATCAAGATCCTCGGCCGCATGGACGTGGTCGAGAAGAGGCGGCCCCAGGACGGCCGCATCAAGACGCGGACCCTGGAAGGCGGCGAGGTCGAGCTGCGCCTGTCGACGTTGCCGACCGCGTTCGGGGAAAAGCTCGTGATGCGGGTCTTCGATCCCGACGTGCTGGTGCGCGATTTCGGCGAGCTGGGATTCTCCGAGGAGGATCACCTGCGCTGGAAGCAGATGACGGAGCGGCCGAACGGTATCGTCCTCGTCACCGGGCCGACGGGTTCGGGCAAGACGACCACCCTGTACTCGACCCTCAAGAGCCTCGCGACGCCGGAAGTGAACGTATGCACGATCGAAGACCCGATCGAAATGGTCGAGCCCTCGTTCAACCAGATGCAGGTCCAGTCGGCGCTCGAGTTGGGGTTCGCCGAAGCGGTGCGCGCGCTGATGCGCCAGGACCCGGACATCATCATGATCGGGGAGATCCGCGATTTCGAGACCGCGGAAATGGCAGTCCAGGCCGCGCTCACCGGTCACTTGGTGCTGTCCTCTATGCATACCAACGACGCGCCGCTGTCGATCACGCGTCTGATCGAGCTTGGGGTGGCTCCGTATCTGATCAACGCGACGCTCAACGGCGTCATGGCGCAGCGACTCGTGCGCACTCTCTGCCCCCACTGCAAGCAGAAGGCCGATCTCAATCGGGCCGAGGACGAGGCGGGGTGGGATGCGCTGGTGGCGCCGTGGAAGGCGAAGTGCCCGGCGACCGTGTACAAGCCGGTGGGTTGCCTCGAGTGCCGGAGAACCGGGTTTCTCGGACGAGTCGGCGTATATGAAACGCTGCTGTGCTCGAATTCGGTCAAGGATCTCCTCGCCAGGGGCGCGGATGTCGCCGCGATACGCGAGATCGCGTTCAAGGAAGGAACCAAACCGCTGCGGATCAGCGGCGCCATGAAGGTCGCGGCTGGGCTCACGACCATAGACGAGGTGTTGAAGGTCGCGCCCCCGGTGCGGGACCAGGGAGGGACATCGCATTGACCGCGCGCGGAAATCTTCGTTTCGCGATGCGGGACGCCCGATCTGACAAAATCTTGCATTCGTACCTGTCTCGAATTCAAGAAGTCCTGTACAAGAGCGAACCGCTCCATAATTTGTAAGGAAATGTCGGACTCGAACATGGCTTCCGCGCATTCGAGCGCCCCCGCGGGCGGCGATCGTCGCGCGCTCGCGGAGCGAAGCGAAACCAGCGCCCGCATCCCGCTGCCGCAGGACGAGTGGATCCACCACGAGCGGGTATCGCGGCTAAGCGACGAGATTCCGCCGGTCGCGTTCGCGACGATCATTGCCGTGCTTTTTTTGGCATGGATCATCCGCAACAAAGTCCCGCTCGAGTGGTCGCTCGCCTGGGTCGGGGCGCATGTCGCCGTCGCCGCGGGCCGGGTGTTCCTCATGCTGCGTTATCGGGCGGACCCAAACCGTGTCGCCCGCTCCCGCGTCTGGGCGCTGCGATTCAACGCCATGATCGTGATCGCGGGCCTGCTGTGGTCGCTCGCTCCCATCTGGACGACTCCGGTCGAGCAAAGCGTGAGCATGCTCATCGTGACGGCGTTCGTGATAGCGGTTCCGTTCATCGGCGTGATCTCGCACCGCTTTCTCGCCGCCGGCGCGATCGGTCTCGTGCTCGCGTTTCTCGGACCTTACGTGCTGTACCTCCTGTTTGTCTCGAATGTGTCGTACCGGGTGGAGATCTCGGTCGGCTGCGCCGTCTACGCGGGCGCGATCGTCCTGATCGCCCTGAGGGTGGAAGCGGCGAGCATTTCGCTGCTCAAAGCGGACTACCAGCGCGAGCGGCTGGTTGAGGAGCTGCAGCGCGCGAAGGAGCTGGCGGACTCGGCGAACCGCGCCAAGTCCGAGTTCCTCGCCAACGTTAGCCACGAGCTGCGCACGCCGCTTACGGTGGTTCTCGGGATGGCGCAGCTGCTCAAGCTCACCGCGCTCGACGCCGAGCAGCGCGAAGGCGTCGGCATGATAGAGCGCTCGGGCGAGTCGCTCCTCGCGCTGATCAACCAGATTCTCGATCTGTCGCGGGCCGAATCCGGCCGCCTGGAGCTGGAAACCACTGAGTTCGACGTCAGAGGTACGGTGGAAGCGGTCCGGGCGCAGCTCGCGCGCGAGGCGAGCGCCAAGGGCCTGGAAGTGAAGGTTTATTTCGGGGATTCCGTACCGTCTCGTGTGAGGGGCGACGAGGTGCGCTTGCGCCAGGTGCTGCGCAATTTATGGGACAACGCCATCAAGTTCACGCCGTCGGGCCATGTCGAAGTGGCCGTCGAGCGCTCGGACGAGCAGCTGCCCGCCGGGCGGGTCGCGCTGAAGTTCACCGTGAGCGACACAGGAATCGGAATGGATCGGGCCGCGGTGGCAGGCGCCTTCGAGCCTTTTTTTCAGGCCGACAGCTCCGCCACGCGGCGCTTCGGCGGGGCCGGGCTCGGGCTCGCGATCTCGCGCCGGCTGGTGCGGCTCATGGGAGGCACGATCTCCTTGCAGAGCGAACTGGGTCGCGGTTCGACGTTCATCTTCACCGCGATATTCGAGGCCACCGCCGACGCCGGTGCGGCGCTCGCGGGATCGCCGGCCGATCCGGCTGCAACGAGCAAGTTGAGCGCGCGGGCGCTGCTGGTCGAGGACGACCCCGTCAATGCTCTGGTCTCGACTTCCATGCTGAAGACAATGGTCGACACCATCGATACCGCGGGAGGTGGCGAGGAGGCGGTGCGCGCAGTACAGCAGCGCCGATACGATGTCATTCTCATGGACTGCCTGATGCCGGGTATGGACGGCTACGAGGCCGCGCGCCGGATACGCACGATCGAACAGCAGGCGGCAGACGGGCGCCGCAGCTACATCATTGCGCTGACCGCGAGCGGAATGCCGGAAGACCGCGAGCGCTGCACCGCAGCCGGGATGGACGCGTTCGTGCACAAGCCCTACAAGCTGGAAGAACTGCGCAGCGTCGTAACGCAAGGCGTCCAGGCCGCGCGCAAATCGCACGCGTGAGCGAATCCAGGGCGTTCTCGCCTGGACTCCGGCTTCCGCGTGATCGCGGCGTCATATAATCCGCGCTTTCCTCGCGCGGGGCTCTCGACAACCATGGAACAACGAGCAGACGGCAACGTCCAGGGAGTGGAACATTGGACCCGGAAGGGCGACGTGCGGCTCTTTCTGTGGCAAAAGGCGCCGGTCGGCGCGCAGGCGAAAAAAGGCACCGTCCTGTTCGTACACGGGTCTTCGATGGCGTCCCAGCCGACCTTCGATCTGCACGTCCCGGGACGGCCCGACTCGTCGGTCATGGATTGGTTCGCCGCGCGCGGCTTCGACACCTGGTGCATGGACAACGAGGGCTACGGCCGCTCCGGCAAGCAGCGCGCGATCAACTGCGACATCGCGAACGGCGCCGACGACCTCGCCGCGGGCACCGAGTACATCCTCGGCAAGACCGGGGCGAAGAGGCTGCATCTGTACGGCATTTCCTCGGGCGCGTTGAAGGCGGCGCTGTTTGCGCAGCGCCACCCTGAGCGCGTCGCGCGCCTCGCGCTCGACGCTTTCGTCTGGACCGGCGAGGGTAGTCCCACGCTCGCCGATCGCCGCAAGAAGCTGACGGAATTCCGGGCGAAGAACCGCCGCCCGATCGACCGCGCGTTCGTGCACAGCATTTTCAATCGGGACCATCCCGGCACCGCCGACGAAGCAACGATCAACGCCTTCGCGGACGCGATCCTCGCGCTCGACGACTCGGTGCCGACCGGAACCTACGTCGACATGTGCTCCAAGCTGCCGCTGGTCGAGCCGCAACGGCTGACCGCGCCGACGATCATCATGCGCGGCGAATACGACGGCATCGCGGGCATCGACGATTTGCTCGATTTCTTCAAGCGTCTGCCCAACCCGGACAAGCAGTTTGCAGTCATGGCCGGGATCTCGCACGCGAGCTTCCAGCAGAAGAACTACCGGACCGTCTACCACATTCTGCATTCGTTCTTCGCGCAGCCCGAACCGGTATATCGCGCCTAGGCGCGGCTCGACGCAGTAGCGATCGCGCTTTCCTACGCGCCATCCCGCGAAGCAGGCAATAGTGCGTGTGCGGCCGCTGTCGGGGCGCAACGTCGCGAATAACCGCACACTGCCGGCATCCCCGCCGAGGCCCAAAACGTGCGTTCGCGACGAAACTTTTCGTTTCCGATGCCGATGTGACGTTGATCACAGCCGTTCAGAGGCGACAGGGCCATGATAGCTGCGCTCCTCGGCGGAGCCGCTCGCCGGCCGCGTGAATTCAGCGGTCGGTCGGGAGCGGCGGCTTCTCCGTGCAGAGAGATGTTCCCGTCGTCACGCAAAGGTCGTGCTATGTCATGGATGATTTTTCCGGGTAACCCAGCCGCATCGGCGCTGATCTTGGCGTTGCTTGCGATCGCGTTCTTGTACGCCGCGCGCACGCCCTTTCACGGGTTGATCGCATCGCTCGTGCGGGCGTTTTCGGGGAGTCTGCGCCTGGGAGCGAAGTGGCTCGGCCGGGCGGCCGAGGAGCTGCGCACGCGCAACCGGGACGTGCTGTTGATGCATGCACGCAAGGAAGTGGAGCAGCAGATCGAGCGCGAGTTCGAGCGGATCGCGGCCATGGTGCAGCGCGATCTGGGCGGATATCCGGCGCTGCAGCGGCGCCTGCTCGACGAAATCACGCGCGTCGAGGAGGACTACAAGAAATGCGGCGAGGTGCCGCCGCCCCCGCCGGAATGGGTCAAGGCGGTCGAGACCATCGCCGGAATCAAGAACACCGGCGACGGCGTCGCGCAAAAGCTTCTCGAGGACATCTCCAAGTCGATGCAGTCGATCTATGAGCGCGTAATCGGCGAATACCGGCGCTCGTACGAGGCGCGCCACAACATCCTGAAGGGCTTTATGCCGTTCTGGCGCTCGCTCGACCAGACGCTCAGCCGCGTCGACCGGCAAATGACGGGACTGCAGGAAGGCGCGGCGCAGATCGACTCGCTGATGGGCAAGTACCAGGAGATCCGCAAGAGCTCGGAGAAGATCGAGCATGCGCTCACGATCTCTGCCGGGAGTCAGTTCGCGATCGCGGCGCTCGTGCTGCTGATCGCGTTCGGCGGCGCATTCGTGAACTTCTGGCTCATCCAGCGGCCGATGTCAGCGATGGTCGGCGCAGGCGAGCACATCATCGGCAATTTGGAGGCCTCGCACATCGCTGCGCTCGTGATCATTCTCATCGAGGCCGCGATGGGACTGTTCCTCATGGAAACGCTGCACATCACTCACCTTTTCCCGGGCATCGGATCGATGAGCGAGAAGGTGCGTAAGAAGCTGATGTGGATATTCTTCACGATCCTGCTGATCCTGGCCGGGGTCGAGGTGGGGCTCGCGGTGATGCGCGACCAGATCATCTTGGCCGACCTCGCGTTCAAGCGCGATCTTGCCGGGGCCGGCGCGAAGGCCGTGGCTGACCTGGGCTGGGTGCAGAAGGTGCCGGTCGCCGGACAGATGATCCTGGGATTCATCCTGCCGTTCGCGCTCGCGTTCGTCGGTATCCCGCTCGAGTACTTCATTTCCTCGGCACGGACCGTGCTCGGTGCCGTGCTCGTGCTGCTGCTGCGCTCGCTCGCGATGGCGCTGCGAATCACGGCGAACGTCTTCCGGCACTTGGGCACCGCGATGGCGATGCTGTTCGATGCGCTGATCTTCATCCCGCTCGGCGTGGAAAGGCTGGTGAAGTCGCGCGGCGCCAATGCAACGGTACCGCGCGCCGGAGGGCGGACGTCGTGAGACGCGCGCTGATCGTCCTCGCCGCGCTCGCGCTCGGCGCCGGCTGCAACCAGCAGGGCAGCAACGCGCGCGCGGTGTATATGCTCGTCGACACTTCGGGGACTTACGCCCGGGAGCTGGACAAGGCGGAGTATGTCCTGAACTGGCTGATCGGTACCCTGAACCCCGGGGATTCGCTCGCGGTGGCGCGAGTCAAGAGCCGCTCGTTCAGCGAAAAAGACATCATCGCCAAGGCGACTTTCATGAAGGATCCGCTGCAGGTGAACCAGCAGAAGCGGGAGTTCAAGGAAAAGCTCAGTTCGCTGAAGCAGATCGCGAAGGCCGGCAGCGCGTATACGGACATCACGGGGGGAGTGCTCCAGGCGGCCGAGTTTCTGCACGAGACCGGGGCGGGGCGCAAGACGCTCTTCATCTTCTCCGACATGCAGGAGGAGCTGGACAAGCAGACGAAGCGCAACGTGCCGCTCGATCTCAAGGGAATTCGCGTCGTGGCGCTCAACGTGACCAAGCTCAAGACCGACAACGTCGACCCGCGCCGATATACGGAGCGACTGCAGCAGTGGGAAAAGCGCTTCATGGCGGCCGGCGCGAGCGGCTGGCGCATCGTGAACGATCTCGAGCATCTCGATCGCGCGTTTCGCGAGTGAAGACATACGGGCGTGGCGGTGCCCCGGGGGAGTAAGGCAGCCGCCGCCGTGCTCTTGCTGTTATCGATTCAACCGGCGCTCGGCGCCTAGAGCTGACGCTCGCGTTTGATCTGCAGGTAGCGGTTCACGAGGGCGACCGGCAGGCGCTCCGGATCGACATCGATGCACACCGCGCCGGCGCGCTCCATCCGGTGGAACGCAAGCTCGCGCTGCCGCAGGTAGTCCGCAGCCGCGGCATGCGTGAGCGCGCGATCGAAGCTGTCCACCCGCGTGACGAGCGCGCGCGACAGGATGCTCTCGCGCAGCGAGGCGAAGAGCACCAGATGGCGCGACTGGAGCAGGCGCAGCGCCGGGGTGAGCGTATCCTCATCCTCGTCGCGCAGGTTCGAAAGGATCACCACGAGCGAACGCTTGGTCGACCTTTTCATGATCTCCACCGCCGCGGCGTGGTAATCGGGCGAGAGATGCGTCGGCTGCAGGTCGTAGACCCCGTTCAGGATGAGGTTCACGGTCGCCACGGACTTGCGCGGCGCCATCCAGCGGGGCGGGCCGCTCATGGTCATGAGGCCGACCGCGTCGCCCTGGCGCAGGCTGGCATAGGCAAGCAGCAAAGCCGCGTTGAGCGCATGGTCGAAGTGCGCGAGCTCGCCGTCCTTCGCGCCCATGCGCCGGCCGCAATCGAGCACCAGGATCACGGTCTGATCGCGCTCGTCCTGGTACTCGCGCGAGATCAGCTTCAGCGTGCGCGCCGACGCTTTCCAGTCGATCTGGCGCTGCGCGTCCCCTTCGCGGTATTCCCGGAGTTGATGGAATTCGAGCCCTTCGCCGCGCCGCTGCCGCTCGAGCACGCCGATGCGCGAGAGCCGGTGGTCGGTCGCGAGGAGCGCGTAGCCCGAGAGCGCGGCGAAGTTCGGATACACGCGTACGCGATCCTCTCCGCCGCAGCGAATCGCGCGCCGCCAGAGTCCGAGAGGGGACGCGATCCGCAGATCCGTCGCGCCGAAGGCGTGAGCGCCGCGCGCGAGCGGCCGCACCGTATAGGCGAGCGTGGCGATGCCGCCGGGCGGCAGCCGCGCCGACTGGGACATGCCGCGCGCCTCGAACTCCCCGGGATGCCGGTCGTAGGCCTCGATATCGAGCGCGCGCCGTGTCTCGTTGCCGATCTCGATCAGCGTCTCGCATTCGATGCCGACCGAGAGCGACCCCGGCACGATGCGCCGGACCCAGGGCAGCGAACCGGCACGAGCGGCCCATCCGTCGTAGGCTGCGGCGGCCGTGAGCGCGAGCACGAGAGCAAGGAAGGCGGGCTGCAGCGGCGCATGCGCCGACGCAGCGATGCCCGCGGCGGCGAGCGTTGCCGCGGCGGCGAGCAGGCGACGCGAGGGCAGCAGCATCAGATCCGCGGCGCCTCGATCTTTTCGAGCAGCGCGGCCAGCAGGCTGTCGCTCGTATGCCCTTCGATTTCGAGCTCGGGCGCCGGTGTCACGCGGTGCCGCAACACCGGAGCCGCGAGGCGCTTGACGTCGTCCGGGGTCACGAAATCGCGTCCCGCGAGCAGCGCCGCGGCGCGTGCCGTGCGCACGAGCGCGATCCCGCCGCGCGGGCCGGCGCCCATGGCGACCCCAGTCCATGACCGCGTCGCACGCGCGATGCGGACCGCGTAGTCGAGCACACGCTCGTCGACGCGAATCCGGGCGGCGGTCTCCTGCAAGCGCACCACAGCCGCGGGCTCCAGCAGCGGCTGCACGGACTGCACGTGCAAGCGCTCGCCCACCTGCTCGGTCGTGACCTTGCTCACCATCGCGATCTCCTCGTCCAGGGGCGGATACGCCATGCGGATCTTGAGCAGAAACCGATCGAGCTGCGCCTCGGGCAGGGCGTACGTCCCCTCGTGCTCGATCGGGTTCTGCGTCGCGAGCACCATGAATGGCGCCGCGAGCGGGTGCGATTCGCCTTCTATCGTGACCTGCTGCTCCTGCATGACCTCGAGCAAAGCCGCCTGGGTCTTGGCCGGTGCGCGATTGATCTCGTCCGCGAGGAGGAGATTCGTGAACACGGGGCCTCGCCGCGTCGTAAACGCACGCGTCGACGGATCGTACAGGGTATGCCCCGTGACATCGGCGGGCATGAGGTCGGGCGTGAACTGTATGCGCGCGAACTTGCCGCGAAAGGTGCGCGCGAGCGCCTGCACCAGCAATGTCTTGCCGACTCCGGGTACGCCCTCGATCAGCACGTGCCCCGCCGCCAGGAGCGCGGCGAGCACCTGATCGAGCACGTCGCCTTGCCCGACCAGGGCGCGACCGACGTTTTGACGCATCGATGCGGCAAGCTCGGCCGCATGCCGGAAGTCGTCCAGGTCGTCCGGGCCGCTCATGCTGTTCTCCTATGTTGTTCCCCGTTTGCGTGCGGCTCTGGAAATGCGGGCGAGCCGGTCGTGAAAGGCTTGCAGTGTCGAGACGGCGCGTGTGAAGGAATTCGCGTCATCGGGAGGGGTCGGCGCGAGCGCATGCTCGACGGCCGAAGGGGGCAGGCCGAATACCTCGGCGAGGCGGCTCGCGCGCGCTTCGGGCGCGAGCGCCGCCATTTCCGGGTGTGCGCGATGAACCCGGGCGAGGCAAGCTTCGCGCGCCGCAGCGTACAGGCGCGGCGCGTTGCCGGTTGTCCACTGGTGCCGACCGACCGCTCGCAGGTGCTCGAGCAGGCGCCTGCGTCCGGGCGCGGGCTCGGGTGCCATCGGCCCGAACCGAGGCACGAGGCGCCAGAGCCATAGCGCAACGAGGAGCGCACCGCCGCCGAGCGCCGGCGCAGCGTTCTCGAGCAGCCAATCGAGCAGCGAGAGACGCTGCGGCTGGTTGTAGAAGCGGATCTCCGGCGCCGTGCCTTCGCCGACGAGGAACCATGACAGCTCGGCATGATCGTTCAGTCCGATCGAGCGATTGCGCATGAAGTCGAGCGATGTTGCGACGAGAATCTCGCCCCGGCCGCGGTCCAGCGCGGCGACTTGCTCACCTGCGCGCGTGTCTGCGGTCCAGCGCACCCCTCGTTTGGGCAGGCGCAGCCGCGTCCCGTCGCCGAAAGCAGCCACGAGCAGCTCGCCGCGTCCGGGGACCCACAGAACCGGCGCTTCCGCCGGCCCGCACGCGCTGCCGGTGCACTGCTCTCGCCCTTCGCTCGCGACGCGTGCGACCCCGAGCCGCACGAACAGCGGGTCGCGCTCGGAGACGGAAGTCGCCTCCGCGACGAGGCGCCCGCCGCGCTCCACCCAGGCAAGCAGCGATTCAATCTGGGGGTTACCCAGCGAGGCGCGTCCCGCCGGCAGCACCAGCACGCCACCTCTGGGCAACTCGGCAAGCTCGCGCAGGGACTCCAGCTCGCGCGCTTTGGCGCCCAGTCGAACGAACAGGCGCCCCGCGGCGAGAGTCGGGTTGCGTCGGGCCTCGCCCCGGTACCCGACGTAGACTTGCTCGGTCACGCGATCGAAGTTCGTGAAGAACCAGACCGCGACGCCGACGGCGGCGAGCGCGGCGAGCAGGTATCCAACACGGACGCTGTTCATGCTTCGTTCGCCCCCGCGGCCCTGTGGAAATGCCGCGGCCAGGATGCGCATAGCTCGAGCGCGAACTCGCTCGCCGGCGGCTGCGCAGAGTAGGCGGCACGCTGCCAGCCGTGTACGACGGCAGCGAAATAGGATTTCGCGTCGCCGCTCAGCACCTCTTCCGACCGGCGCAGGCAATCGACTTCCGTATCGCCTCGTTGCACGTCGAGCCCGTAATTCACGGCGAGCGCCGCGAGCGCGCCGCGATACAGGAGCGAAAGCGCCTCGCGTATCCGGCCCGCGCGGGCGAGCGCAGCGGCCGCCCCGGGGACGTCCTGCGGTAGCGGCTCTTCCGGCGCCCAACGCCTGAGCGAGGGAGCTGCCGGGCCGGCGGGGCGAGCGCGGGCATCTTCCGTCGCCGGCAGAAGACGCTGCGCGAACCAGATTGCGGCGACCCCCAGCGCGCCGAGCGCGGCCCAGCCGAGGATCTGCGTGATCTGCGACAGGATCCGGCCGATCCTCGTCCACAGCTCGATATCGGTCTTCGCGTCGTCCTTGCGCGCTTCGCCGCGGTAGCGCCAGGTCGTTATTTCGCGCTGGGTCTGAAACTCGGGCGCCTGCAGCACCCGGGCGATTTCCTCCTTGGGAGAGGCAGCGGCGGCGCGTGCGTCGGACGGGGAAGCTCCGAGCGCGATCGCAAGGGCCACGGCGGCGGCGGCGAGGCCTGCACCGTGACCCAGACGATTGGCGAGGCGGCGCAATCCGACCTCGACGTCCCAGCCCTCGAGCCGCATGCGGCGGTCCAGGTAGAGGGCGAAGCCGGCGGCAACGTAGATCGGCTCGATCAGCGACGCGGCAAGCGCGTATGCGATCGTATCGGTCCAGGTCCAGAGCGCGACCCCATCGTCGGCGGAAAACAGCTGCGCGAGGTCGAACGCCGAGTCCGTTTTGGCCGGCACCAGCAGATCGATCACGGAGCCCATGGACAGCAACACCGCCGCCTCGAAATGAACGCAGACCACCGTAAGCCACACGGCATGCCCCCAAAGACGCTTTTGCAGCCCCTCGCGCCGCGTTCGCGCTGCCGCGCCCGACTGGCGCTCCAGCTGCCAGACCGGCAGCATGAACGAGCGTGCGGGGTGCAGGCGATAGAGCGTGAGCGATGCGAGCAAGCCGGGCCGCATTAACTCGCGCCAGGCGCCAAGCGCTTCGCGCACGCTGGGCGCTGTGCCGAATACCGCCCGGCTAATGATGTGCAGCACGAACCGGTCGAACAAGGGCTTCAGCCACCATAGCAGCAGCACCGCGATCCAGGGCCGCTCGTG
>JBFGLA010000056.1:0-11588 GCA_041576355.1 Burkholderiales bacterium | reverse complement strand
GCCGCGGCAGCTCGTGTCGCTTGCAACGATTTTCCGGCCGGAAAACGTCTTTACCGGGGAGCGGCGCGCGCAGGAGTTGAGCGATCTGTGCGGGCTCGAGCCGGAGGAACTGGTCTCGTTTCGCCCGCGGCGCCTGGTCCTGCACGAGCTGCTGATTCGGATTACGTCCGACGTGTATGTGCCCGACGGCCCGCGCGTCGAGGACTTGGGCATTCATTTCCGCCGCATGACCGCGAGGATCCTCGCGCAGTACATCGAGCCGCACATGAGGGAGATCGAGCGCGCCTACGACGAGCGCAAACTCAGGCTCGCGCAGACGATCGAAGGGGAGCTTGCCGGGGCGTTCGAGGCTGCAAGGCCGGCGCGCAGCCTGCGAGCGCGGCTGCGGCGTGTCTTCACGCGGCCGGCGGCGCCCGAGCCCGGCGCACGGAAGGAAGCGACGGAAGCGGAAGAGCGCCTGCTCCAGCGTTGGCAGGCGGGAGCCGAGTCAAGCGAGGATCCGGAGCGCGAGGCGGCGTACCGTGCCCTGCACAAGCTGGTGTCGGCGCTGCGCGCACGGCACGGACGGATCTGGGGCGAGCGCTCGCTTATCGCCTCGATTGCCGCCGACCTGGCGGCGAACGACCATGGCAGCGCCGCGCTCGGCCGCCTGATCGAGCCCTACCTGCAGGAGGCCGTCCGCAGGGAGGGATACACCTTGCTTCCCGTGCAAGCGCAGCCGGTCGTCATGAACACCAAGGGGGCTTCGGCTTCGGGCAAGAGCACGATGCGGCCGCTGCACAAGTCTCTCGCCGGCGTGATCGGGGCGAACTGGAGCGAGTTCGCCGTCATCAGCCCGGACATCTGGAGAAAGCAGCTGCTCGATTACTCCTCGCTCGGAAGCGCCTACAAGTACGCCGGCAGCCTGACCGGCCACGAGCTGCGCATCGTCGATCAGAAGCTCGACCGCTACATGGCGGAAAAGGCCGAGCGCTCGGGGATGCCGCATCTCCTGATCGACCGCTTCCGCTTCGATAGCTTCGCTCCGGATTCGGACGAAGCGGGCAGCAACATGCTGACTCGGTTCGGCCACCGGGTGTATCTGTTCTTTCTCATCACGCCGCCGCACGCGACGGTCGAGCGGGCCTGGACGCGCGGGCTCGAGGTGGGTCGCTACAAGGCCGTCGACGACCTGCTCGCCCACAACGTCGAGGCGTACCGTGGCATGCCCGGGGTGTTTTTCACCTGGGCGCTGCGCTCGGACAAGTGGGTGCATTACGAATTCCTCGACAACAGCGTGCCGCTCGGTGAGCGGCCGCGCACGGTCGCGTTCGGCTGCAACGGCGAGCTGAACGTGCTCGACGTGAAATGCATGCTCGATGTCGAGCGCTACCGCAAGATCGACGTCGACGCGGCCGGCCCCTCCGAGGTCTACCGCGATCGCGCGGCCATGGCGGCGCAGAACAGCACGCAGTTTCTCGTCCAGTGCGCGCGCACGCTGCCCTCGCTCAACTTCGCGGACCGCGATTCGGGGCGTATCTACGCGTGCATCGAATCGGGTGCGCTCGTCTGGTCCGATCGCGACGCGCTCGCCCGGGCGGTGCGAGACCCCGAGACGCGCGCGGGGATCCTCGCGGTCGCTCCCGGCGCGCTCGGCGCGACGGTACCCGCCGTCGATCGTCCCCGCTGGCTCGCCGACCGGGTGCCGCTCGATCGGCTGCATACGCTCGGCCACTGGGGGACGCAGGCACGCGAGAGCCTCTCGGCGGCCTCGTAGGTCCGCCCCGACGAGGCGGGGGCGGATCTCCCGCCGATGTACGGCGCGCTCGACCACGCCGTCGTGGAGGATGTCACGCGGTGTATCGCAGGCTGACGACCTGACCGACCCATTCGCGTACACTGCCCGCATGAACCGTATACCGGATTTCGACGACGGAGAGCGCTCGGTCGTGGAGTCCGCGCTGCGCGAGCGTCGCGCCCGGCGCATCGAGATCGACGGATCGCTTGGCGCCGGTCGGGGCGAAAAGAAGTAACGAGGTAACGAGGCGCTCGGGACGCTCGGCGTATGCAGTCGGCATCGGACAACAGCCGCGTCGGCATCGAGAACGAGATCGACAATCTCGTCTCGAGGATGTTCTTCTCGATCGCCCTGTCCGTCGGGATTGCGGCGATCGTCGTCGTGCTCCTGCTCGACCAGGCGGTGACGCTGCGTACGCGGCTCGCGATGCTGGCGGCGCTCTTCGTGTTCCTCGCCGCGCTCGCGGGCGGAACGCTGCTTTCGCGCAGGAAGCTCCTGCGTGCGAGCATCGCCTTGGTACTTCTCGCCGGGATGGCCGCGGTCAGCATGTTTCCGATCGCATCGGGCATGGGTGTGCACGCTGCGGTGCTCGGCTTCTACGGCGTGATCACCATCGCCGCGGGAGTGCTGCTCGGAGAGCGGGCGGCCCTCGCGTTCGCGGCGATCAGCGCGGCGGCGCTGGTCGGGTTCTACGCCGCGGAGAACTCGGGCCTTCTTCCCGGCATCGCGGCGAGCAACCTGAACCCGGGATTCAATCGGCTGCTGACGCATCTCGTTCTGGTCGGATCGGCGCTGCTCTTCGCCTTCCTTTTTTCGCGGATCATCATGCGCTCGCTGCGCGGGGCGATGCAGGAGGAATATCGATTCCGCCGGCTGTTCGAGATTCCGCCGGTCGCCTACGTCATCCACCGCGGCGGCCGGGTGCTGCTCGCGAACGACGCGATGGCGCGTCTCGTGGGAGCCGTCTCTCCGTCCGATCTCGTCGGTCGCAGGGTGGTCGATCTCGTTCGCGCGGACGGCCGTGCGTATGCCGAGGAGCAGATGGCGCTGGCGCAGCAGCTCGGACCCGACGGCGTTCTGCGGCGGACCGAGCATCGGCTGGTGCGCTCCGACGGCCGCGAGGTCGTCGTTGAAAGCGCCAACGCGAACGTCGACATGCCGGACGGTCCGGCGGTGCTTTCGGTTCTGTGGGACGTGTCGGAGAAGCGGCGCGCCGCGGAGGAGCTGGCCGCGGCGAAAGAGCAGGCCGAGGCCGCGAGCCGCGCCAAGAGCGAGTTTCTGGCCACCATGAGCCACGAGATCCGAACGCCGCTGGGCGCCGTCATCGGCCTCGCGGATCTTGCGCTCGATCCGGAGTTGGAGTCCGAGAAGCGGCGCTATTATCTGGAGAAAATCCGTGAATCCTCCCAGCTGCTGACCGGCATCATCACGGACGTGCTCGATCTGTCGAAGATCGAGGCCGGGAAACTCTCGATCGAGCGCGCGCCGTTCAATCTCGTGAAGCAGGTCGAAGGCGTGCGCAGCACGTTCGGCGCCCTGGCGTCCGAGAAGGGCGTCGCGTTCTCGGTGCGCATCGCGCCGGAGGTTCCTCAGGTGATCGTCGGCGACGCATTGCGGGTGCGGCAGGTGCTGAGTAATTTCGCGAGCAACGCCGTGAAGTTCACCGACCGGGGGCGAGTCGAGGTCGAGGTCGCCCCGGTGCGCCCCGGCTGGCTGCGGATCAAGGTGCTCGACACGGGAATCGGCATCGATGCCGAGGCGCAGCGGCGCCTGTTCAAGCCGTTTACGCAGGCCGACGGATCGACCGCGCGGCGCTTCGGGGGCAGCGGCCTTGGTCTTGCGCTCTGCCGTCAGCTCGTCGAAATGATGGGCGGCTCGATCGGAATGAAGAGCACGCCGGGCGAGGGGAGCGCGTTCTGGGCCGAGCTGCCGCTGCCCGCCGCCGGGCCCGGCGTGAAGCCGGCGGAGGATGGTGCGCGGGACCGGCGGCACGCGTCCCGATTCGACGGCGTGCGGGTCCTTCTCGTCGAGGACAACGATGTGAATCGCCTGGTCGCATCGGCGATCCTCGCGCGCGCCGGTATCGACGTCGTCGAGGCAGTCGACGGCACC
This sequence comes from Burkholderiales bacterium, assembly GCA_041576355.1. Lineage (GTDB taxonomy): Bacteria > Pseudomonadota > Gammaproteobacteria > Burkholderiales > SG8-39 > JAOUFA01. The sequence goes on along the minus strand of JBFGLA010000056.1, from coordinate 7,699 downwards.
ACCGCACTGCGTTGCATCGAGCGCGAAGCCGGCCGCCTCGACGCGGTGCTGCTCGACATCCAGATGCCCGACCTGGACGGGCACGAAGTAGCCGCGGCCATTCGTCGCCGCGCCGACGCGAAGACCCTGCCGATCATCGCTTTGACGGCCGCCGCGCTCGCCTCCGAGAAGGAACGCAGCCTTGCTTCCGGAATGAACGACTTCCTCACCAAGCCGATCGATCCGGACAAGCTCTTCGAGGTGCTCGGGCGATGGATCGCGCCGCGTACGGTCAAGCCCGGCGCGCGGTAAACTCCTCCGCGAGGAAGACAAAACGAATGAGCGACGCGCTGAGTTATCTGGCCAAGGCCCGCCCCGAGGCGATGGGCCACTATTTCCGGTTTCTCAAGGAGATCGGCCGGCATCTCGATCCCAAGACGCGCGCGCTGATTTCCGTGATCACGAAGGTGCATGCGCAGACCGAGCGCGGCCTCGCGCAGTATGTGAAGCGCGCGCTCGCGGAGGGCGTGACCGCGGCCGAGATTGTCGATGCGCTGCTGATGGCGTTTCCCGCGCTCGGGCTGTCGAAAATCGTCTGGGCGGTCGATGTGCTGCTAGCGCTCGACCTGCCCGAGTTCCGGCTCGAGGCGCTCGGTGGGGAGCCCGTTTGGCGCAGAGTCGGCGAAACGAAGCGATTCGCCGATGGGCGCGCGATCCGGGTCGAATGCGAAGGACGCGGAGTCTTCGTCTACCGCGCAAACGGCGAGTTCACCGTGTACGACGCCCACTGTCCGCACGAGCGCACCGACATTCCGCTCGCCGCGCTCGACGGGCGCACGCTCAAGTGTCCCAAGCACGGCTGGACTTTCGACATCGCGAGCGGGGAGTGCACCGCGGTCGGCGACCGGCCGCTCAAGCGCCACGAAAGCAAGGTCGAAGCGGGTGCGTTGTACGCGCTCTGGTAGCAGACGCGATCGAGGTCGCGCGGCTGATCGTCGCTTATGCGGCGCCGCCGCAACAGAGGGAATCCGGATCCTGCCGCATTCCTAGTCACGGAACCAGTTGAAAGCCCCGGCGCTGGCCGAGCCGGTAAGCAGAAAATCCACGTTGATCCAGCGTGAACACTCGGTCCGTGCTCAGTTCTTCCCCGAGAGCGACCAACGTCGCATCTGCATAGTCCATCGGCACGTCACGGTACTTCTTCATCAGGGCTGCGACCCGCTCGAGACTTTCCTGCGAAGAAGGAACCAGCAGAAACGCGCCTCTAAGAACGAATTGAAGGCAGACGTTTTGTGCCTCCCAGTGCGGTCCGACGAGATAGAGCGTTTCCGTCAGGATCGCCTCGGTGGTAACGATCGCGCCGTTCCAGCCCTCCAGGACGGCCACGCAGTCGGCGTGCCGGCGTTCGCTTCGATCTACCAGGGCGACAAAGGCGCCGGTGTCGAGCAGTAGCTCATTTGCCACGGCGCAAACGCCGGATCAAGTGCTCCCGGTGACGCTGGCCGAGGTCGGGCACACCGCTTTGAATATGGCCGAGAAGATCGCGAACGCGCTCGACGGGACGGACATCCGGTTCCGAGTCCAGAAACTGCTCCAGCGCCAGGCGCACGACGTCCGAACGCTTGCGTCTTAGCCGCTTGGCCGATCGCTGCAACTTCTCGGCTAATGCACTCGACAACCGTAGTGTCAGCTGAGATTCCATGGGGCGGGTCCCGTGAGAGACCGCATTGTAATGCAAAGTCTTGCAGGGAGGCAGAGCCGGGCGAGCGCGTAACCTGCCTACGGAGCAGCGAGCTCTTGGCGACCCGCCTCCGTCGGCTCAGTCGCCCGTTCAGCATAGCGGGATCGCCCAGGGGTCATCGCAGCATCGAGCGCCGAATGTTTACCCCGACTTCTGCCCGCCTCGATATAATTCCCGCCGCCCGTTCGAGCCGTCAGGAAATCCTCGCGCACAGACGCGCCTGACGCCGGCCGATACCATCAATATTGGAGGAGGAGAACACGCCATGTCGCACACCCCCGTCTCGCGGCGCTCCGTGCTGAAGGGCACGGCGGCGCTGCTCGCCGCCGGCGCGCTGCCGGTCTCGTCGATTCGCCACGCCGCGGCGCAGCGCTTTCCCGATCGCAACATCAAGGTGGTGATCCCCACGGCCCAGGGCGGCGGCGCGGACCGGCTCGCGCGCACGTTCGACGATTTCTGGGGGCCATTGCTCAAGACGAACTTCGAATACAGCTTCTATCCCGGGGCGGCGGGGCAGGTCGGCTACGAGCTCTACCTCAACCGGCGCGAGAAGGACGGCTACAACCTGCTCTTCGGCAACATGGGGCCGGAGATGATCATGTACGCGCTGCAAAAGCCGCCGTACCGGTTCCCGGAGGATTACCAGTACTTCTGCCGGCTGGACGTCGACGACAGCATCGTGTTCGTGCGCAGCGAGAGCCCGTTCAAGCGCATCGAGGACCTCGTCGCCGAAGCGAAGAAGCGCTCGGTGAACGTGGCCGTCAGCCGCCTGCCGCATCCGGCGTCGATCGGGATGCTCGCGCTGGGCAGCGCGACCAAGGCGAAATTCAACCTCGTGCCCTATGGCGGCGGCAACCCGACCATGGTGTCCGTGATGAACGGCGAGGCCGATTGCGGTGCGCTGCCGGTGGCGGGCATCGTCGCCCTCGGCGACAAGATGCGCGTGCTCGGCGTATTCAACGACGACAATGTCCTCGGACGCTACACGGGGAACGCGCCGGCGGTGAACGCGGTGTTCGGGACCAAGATCCCGTCGCTCTATTCCTCGCGCTCGTGGGCCATCCACACCGAGGTGATCGAGAAGTATCCCGATCGTTTCGCGCTGCTCGAGAAGACCGCGCGGCAGGTGTTCGACAACCCCGGCTACAAGGAGGCTTACGCCAAGACCGGGGCGCCGGTCGAGACGATCCAATACGGCGATCGCGCGCTGTGCAACCGCTATGCGCGCGGCATGATCGAACTGACCGAAGAGTACCGCACGCTGCTCAGCGCGAAAACGCCGAAGGGCTGACGGTGGCCTCGGATCGCAGGGAGTCGCTCGGGGCCGACCTCGTCATCCCGCTGCTCGCGCTCGCTTTCGCCGTCTACTTCTTCATTTCGATCGCCGATCTGGCGTGGGAAGCGAAGGCGAACGGCGTCCTGATCGGCACCGTCCTCGTGGTTCTGATCGGCCTCCAGGCGGTGCGCATCGGGACACGCCTAGTCCGGGGGACCGGCGTGCTCAGCTTCGACCGCCTGCTGCAGCCGCACTACGCGCAGGGCAAGCGCATCGGCATGGTGCTGCTCACCGTGCTCTTCATCGCGACGATCAAGTGGCTGGGGCTCACGCTCGCGCTCTTCCTCGCGATGGCCGCGAGCCTGTACGTCATGGGCGTGAGGAAGCGCGCGCACCTCTTCTGGGTTTCGTTCGCCGTCGCCGCGGCCGCTTACCTGATGTTCGTCGCCGCTCTCGACTCCGACATCCCGCACGGGCCGGTCGAGAAGCTGATCGCAGCGCTGCGGTAGGCGCAAGCGAGCGCGCGTGGGCTGGGATTTCCTGCTCAACCAGTTCGCCGTCCAGTTCGGCCTGTGGTGGGTGATCTGGCCGGCGATACTGCTCGGCATCGTCATCGGGGTGCTGCCCGGCTTCAGCCCGCAGAACACGCTGATCATGCTGCTGCCGCTCACGCTCGCGGTGCCGGTCGAGCAAGCGCTCGCGTTCATGATCGCGTTGTACTGCTCGAATCACCTTGCCGGCGGCATTCCCGCGATCCTCGTCAAGATCCCGGGGTCGGGCGGCGCCGCGGCGACCACGCTCGACGGCTATCCCATGACGCAGAAGGGCCAGGCGCAGCAGGCGCTCGTGCTGTGCTTCACCGCGTCGGTCTTCGGCGGCCTGATCACGACCCTCGCGACGCTCGCGCTCCTGCCCTGGCTTTCCCAGATCGGCCTCATCCTGCGCTCGGTCGAGATGATCGTCGTCATGCTGTTTGGCCTGACGCTGATCGCGGTGATCGCGGCAAAGGACTTCCTGAAAGGCCTGATCGCCGGATTCTTCGGCCTGCTGATCGGGGTCATCGGCACCGACCACATCTACAACACGCCGCGCGCGACGATGGGCTTTCTCGAGCTCTACGACGGCGTGCCGCTCGTGCCGGCGCTGATCGGGCTGTTCGCGATCTCGGAAGCGCTGGTGATGATCGAGGAGAAGCTGATCGTCGGCGAGAAGGGCCGCGATCGCGCGCTGAGCGCGCGCTGGGCCGACACGATCGAGGGCTTGCGCCTGTCGGTGAAGCACTGGTGGCAGATCGTGTGGACCGGATTCGTCGGCCTTTTCATCGGCATCGTCCCCGGCGCCGGCGCGAGCATCGCGGCGTTCGTCGCCTATCAGCAGTCGCGCCTGTGGTCCAAGCACCCCGAGCGCTTCGGCACCGGCACGCCCGAAGGAGTCATCGCGCCCGAGTCGGCGAACAACGGCGTCACCTCCGGGACCCTGGTGCCGACCCTCGCGCTCGGCGTCCCCGGCGGCAGCACAGCGGCGGTGATGATGATCGTGCTGCAGTACCACGGCCTGGTGATGGGGCCGCGGCTCTTCGCGAGCAACCCCGAGATCGCCTACGGCGTGTTCGTCTCCATGGCAGTCGCCTACATCTTCATGATCTTCACGATCCTGCCGCTCGCGCGCTACATGTCGCGTATCGTGCTCATCGAGACCAGCTACCTCGCGCCGATCATCATCCTCGTCACCATCGTCGCGGCGTTCGGCGAGCGGCAGTACCTCTTCGACATGGGGCTCGCGCTCGTCTTCGGCGTGATCGGCTACATCGCGCACAAGACCCACTACCACGTCACGGCGATCCTGATCGGGATCATCCTGGGGCCGCTGTTCGAGCAGTACCTCGTGCGCGCGCTGCGCCTCTCGCAGGGCGACCTGTCGATCCTGTTCTCCTCGACGCTGGGCAACGTCCTGTGGGGGATGCTCGCCCTTTCACTCGCGCTGCCGCTCCTGCAGGAATGGCGGCGCAAGAAGGCGGAGGCCGACTCGAAGTTCGGCGGCGGAACGTAGGCGGAAAAAAGGCGCGGAGCCGAGTCGGCTCCGCGCCCGATGCGGCTGGGCGAAGCGGCCCGGCTAGGAGTCTTCCTTCTCCTCTTCCTCGACGTAGCCCTCGGGCATCTTGTGCGCGACGCCCTTGTGGCAGTCGATGCAGGTCTTGTCGCCCCGAGCGCCGCCTTTTTCGCTCTCGATCTCGCGGGCGTGCTTCCTGCGCGCGCTCCTGCCCTGCTTCTCCAGGTCCATCGAGACGAGCGCGTGGCAGTTGCGGCACTCGCGCGAGTCGTTGCCCTTCATCGTGTTCCACACCGTCTGCGCGAGCTCGAGGCGGTGGGCCTCGAACTTCTCCTTGGTGTCGATCGTGCCGAGGATCCAGTGCGGCACCTCGTTGAACGTCGCGCCGATCTTGCGCCGCATCTTGTAGACCCACTCCCTGGGGACATGGCAATCGGCGCAGGTGGCGCGAACGCCGCTGCGGTTCGTGTAGTGGATCGTTTCCTTCAGCTCCTCGTACACCGTGTTCTTCATCTCGTGGCACGAGATGCAGAACGCCTCCTGGTTCGTCGCCTCGAGGACGGTGTTGAAGCCGCCCCAGAAGATGATGCCGGCCGCGAACATGAGCACGCCGCCGAGCGGAATTCCGAGCCACAGGCGCGACTTCGGCTTGCGCCAAAGCGCTTGCCACCGGCTTTCGGGCTTGTCCCCGCTGCTGGGGTCTGGCATGGGTGTTCTCCCTAAGCTGTGATCGTTTCCGCTACTGCTGGCTCGCGTAGTAGTGCAGCAGCGCTTCCTCGTCTGCCTTGCTCAGCTTGTCCATCTTGACCTTCATCTTCTCTTCCTGCGGGCGCTTGCCCGCGCGGTAATCGGCGAACTGCTGCTTCAAGTACGGCGTCCATTGCCCGGCGAGGATGCCGGCGTCGTCGTCGGCCGAGCTGCCGCCGCGCTCGTGGCACTTCCTGCATTCCGTGTCGTGCACGCTGCGGCCTTGCTTCGCCTTGGCCGCGTCAAAGGGCTGCTTGGCACGCACGAATTTCTTGCCGGCGAAGTACTTCGCGACCGCCTGGGTATCCGCGTCGCTCAGCTCGTTCGCCACCTTGCACATATCGGTTGTTTTACCCTTGTTCGGACCCTCCAGGTATTTCGTCTCCGCGCAAGGCCGGCTCTTCTTCTTGTAGGCCTTCATCGCGTCCCCGAAATAGAGCGCCGAAAAGCCGGCGATCGTCGGAACCTCGGATTCCTTGCTGACGCCGTCCTTGCCGTGGCAGGCGGCACAGTCTTCCGCGATCTTGGCGACGTCGGCCGCGAGCGACGTGGGCGCGGCGAGCAGGGCCATCGCGGCGCCGAAGGCGAGCGAAACCCAACGCGGTGCGGCTTGATGGCGATTCATGGAAGCGGACTCCTTTCTTGCGGAATTATCTAGATTAATGCACACAGGAATTAATCAAATCCAGGATCAGCATACCACCGCTGCGGTGGGCTTCGGATCGTTCGATGGTGGCAGGCAAACGGGAAGTTTATGTGGTTTCGGCAGCGCGCCGTGCGCGCCAGAGTGTCGCAGCGCGCGGCCGGCCGCCGTTTGATTTCGCTCAACCTTGGAGGTCGCCAGTCGGCGAAGTGGCTTGCGTTTGATAATTATCAAAGTCCCAAAGCGACGGTTAAAGGCATGATGGCGAGGCCATTAATAGGTCCTTGCTTCTCCGATGGGAATGGCAGGGAACGGCCGGATTCGGAAAACGAGAAACTGGGGACACACGCCATGAACCAACGTAAATCCGCGGTGCATTGGATTAACTTTCTCGGAGTTGCGGGATTTGCCCTCGCGCTCGGTGGGTGTGACGGCGATCCCGGGCCCCAAGGACCGCCGGGGCCTTCGACGGTCACGACGGTGCATCCAGCCACCGCCACCACGCTCAGCATGACGATTACCGGCGTCACCGTGGCGAGTCCCCCCACCGTGACCTTCAGCGTGACCAACGAGAATGGCGTGCCCGTGTCCGGGCTTACCCTGGGCGATCTGCGCTTCACCGTCGCCAAGCTCGTTTCCGGCGGCGCCAGCACCGGCGGTTCGAGCAACTGGCAGAGCTACGTCAATTCGACGCCGGGCGGGGTCACTCAGGGAACGCGTGAGAACAACGGCACCCTGGCCGACAACAAGGATGGCACGTACCGGTACACGTTCAGGACGGACATCACGAACGTCACCAGCCCCGTCCCGGTAGCTTACGACCCGTCCCTGACTCACCGCATCGGCATCCAGACGCGCGGCGCACTGCCCGAGGTCAACGCGGTTTACACCTTCCGGCCCTCTGACGGCGCGACCACGGGGCTCTTCGCGCGCGAGATCACGAAGACTGCGAAGTGCAACGAGTGCCACGACCGGATCGTCGCGCACGACGCGCGCATCGAGACCAAGTATTGCGTGCTGTGCCACAACCCGGGATCTGCCGACCCCGACACCGGCAACACCGTCGACTTCAAGGTCATGATCCACAAGATCCACCGCGGCGCGAATCTTCCCAGCGTGGTCGCCGGCACGCCGTACCGGATCATCGGTTACGGCGGCAGCGTGCACGACTTCTCGGAGATCGTCCTGCCGCAGGACATCCGCAATTGCACCAAGTGCCATGACGGGGCGGATTCCGACACCCCGCAGGGCAACAACTGGTATG